>CAZBJM010000047.1:0-14088 GCA_964492225.1 uncultured Methanosarcinales archaeon | reverse complement strand
TATTGTTAATTGATCATCTGATCAGAAATGGAGGAAATATGAGCTAATTAGACAAGCTCAACCTGGTAGCTAAGGTTTGCTCAAACAATTTATATTCATGCAAGCATATTCTTCTATGATAAATATTAGAAGATGATGAACATGGAAGAACTTATCACCAAACTATCAAACGCTCATGGTATATCCGGCAGCGAAGGGGATATCCGGGCTATCCTTGAAAAAGAACTTAAACCATATGTAGATGAAATGCGGGTTGACAAGATGGGCAACCTGATAGCTATCAAAAAAGGCGATGGACCCTCAGTGATGCTTGCTGCCCACATGGATGAGATCGGGCTCATGGTCAAGTACATCGATGATAAAGGATTCCTTCGTTTCGTAAAGATTGGAGGATGGTTCGACCCCACCCTGCACAGCCAGAGGGTCATAGTCCATACAGGGAAGGGACCAATTCCAGGTGTCATAGGATCAAAACCTCCCCATGTGATGAAAGATGAGGACAGGAAGAGGCCTGTCAATGCAGATGATATGTTCATCGATGTGGGTGCAAAGGATAAGGAAGATGCCATGAGCATGGGTATTGATATCGGTACACCAGTTTCCATGGACAGGGAAGTAAAGAGGCTTGCAAATGGGAAGATAACCGGCAAGGCCTTTGATAACAGGGCCGGGTGCGCCATTATGGTGGATGCCATGCGCCAGATCTCTAAATTGGATATCAAGGCAACTGTCTATGCTGTGGGTACAGTACAGGAAGAGGTCGGCTTAAAGGGAGCAAGGACCTCGGCCTTTGGACTGAACCCTGATGTTGCCATCGCAGTGGATACTACCATCCCAGGTGACCATCCTGGTATCGATAAGAAGGACTCTGTACTGGATATAGGAAAAGGGGGCGCCATAACGATAGCCGATGCCGCCGGAAGAGGTATCATTGCTGCACCCCAGGTAATTAAATGGCTCACAGAGACCGCTAAGAAGAACGATATCCCATTCCAGACAGATGTTGGAGATGGCGGTACCACCGATGCCACAGCTATCCACCTTACAAGAGAAGGAATACCATCGACGGTCATAAGTGTGGCAACCCGTTATATCCATTCTCCTGTAGAGGTACTCGACCTTGCTGACCTTAAGCATTGCTCAGACCTGCTGGCAAAGGCAATGATTAGTGTGCATGAATATTTCTGATGGGAAGGAAGGGCCTTCCTTCTCTTTTTTTGTCTCCATTTTCCACCAAGGAGCAGAGTACCAACCCTCAAATGGATGATAACACCAGAGGCATGGGGCAATATCATTTGATGAGCTTGCATCAGGCATTATAACCTTTTCTTTTTTTTCATCATACAACTTTTCCGCACCCCCTTTTGATAATAACCTAAGTTTGACAGCTACCTTTCTTTAAAAAAACGCGTCACATCATCAAAATGATCAAGCGCTGTCCATTGCCTTCACGCATGTGCACGATTGCCCACCACTTGGTCCAAACTGAAAAAAGCATGTCCGGTGGGCCATACTTTAGACGGTGCCAAAAAGGCAAAAAAGAAAGCGAAGTTAAATGAAAAACAGATAGGTAATAGTTTAACAAAATTGGAACAGCCAAACTTGAGATAGTAAGTCCGGCCCCTCGATAAAAACGCGCGCGTGTGCCAGAGCTTCCGGACATTGACTACATATTGGTGCGCCGTTCTTAATAGAAAAATAAAAAGAAGAAGAAGAAGAAGAAGAAGAAATATTTACATCTCGTTCTTCAATTTTGAAACAAGCTCTTCCTTTATGCAGGTATTCCTGTCCCCGCCGCACACCATGCCCCGCACACCAATGATATCTGGCCGGATGCGCTTGAGCACAGGCATATCTTCAAACTTGAGTGTCCCTGCAAGTGCAGATTCAAGCCCTTGGTCCCGGATAGCATCCGTGAACATGGTCAGCTCTTCCTCATCCATGAACTCAAAAGTGGAGCGACCGTCCTTGATACCGGTGTCCACCATAACAACATCCACACCAGCCTCTGCCCCTAAGGCTGGAAGAAGATGAGGGGAAATAGAGTTTATCCTTTTGTAATCGGAGTAACCTGAAGCTACCACTTTTTTAGAAGGGTCAAGGTCCTTAACAGAACGTGTGATATTCACCAGCATGTCCAACGCCTGTTCTTCTGTATGGATATCATAAAGCCCCACCTTGATATATTGGGCGCCTGCGGTGGCTGCCCCCAGTGCCGCAAGTGATGCTGTGCCGGGCTTATAGTTGAAGTCCCCTATCGTTGCGCTGATTGGTTTTTTCGAACCTATCGCCTCTCTCACGGACCGTATTACCCATGGGAAATTAGCACCAAGGGATCCTTCTTTAGGGTTCTTGACATCGATTATATCAGCACCGCCTTTGTGTGCTGATATTGCCTCTTCTGGGCTTATGGGACTTACAAGTAGCTTCATATCATAACCTCTTTTTTTATAGCAAGACAGATGTATGAATTAAATATGTTTCGAATAGTTTTCGTTCTTGACGTGTTTAACCGTACCGTTGTACATGCCCAGGGTGGGGACAGGAAAGAATATAAGCCCGTCCATTTCTCAAGCACCATATGCAATAGTTCAGACGCCATCGACATAATAGATATAGTAAGACCAAGGGAAGCATATATCGCAGACCTTAACCTTCTTGAGAGAATAGGCAAAAGGGAAAGGAACTTTGATATCATCCAGGGAGTCGCTCAAAAAGCATACACCATGGTGGATGCTGGTATTGCAAGCACCTCAGAGGTCGTGGACATCCTTGACATGGTGCCAACTGCGGTGCTTGGTACTGAAACTGCCTCGATGGACCTTATAGAGCATATTGCCGCCACATATCCAGGTCGTGTGGCTGTAAGCATAGATAAGAAACACGGAAGGATATTGACCAGTGATCCATCCTTACCTGATGACCCCTTTGAAATAATGAGCATGCTCAATAGCTTTGACCTAAGGGACATAATTGTCCTTGACCTTGATAGGGTTGGCACAGTAAGTGGGATAGATTCACAATTCTTAAGTAAAATTGTCTCTATCTCAGAGCATAATGTACTGCTTGGTGGAGGGGTCCGTAATATGGACGATATTGAAACACTGGAGAACATCGGCCTTGAAGGAGCTATTGTGGCAACAGCCTTGCATAGTGGTGCCATCCCCCTGGAAAAGGTACGGTAGTGAAGGACTAATATTAAGGCTATGAATGGACATTATATTAAAGTGATTTTAAAATAATAGGTGAAATGAATGACAGAAAATGAAGGGAACATAGAAGTAAATGAAGGCTACGGCGAGATAAAGATGGGGGCAGGCTGGTTTTTGACCATAACACTAGCCTCCAGTGAGAAATATGAGAACGAATATGTAGAGATAGCAAAGGAAAGAGGAGGACAGAAAAAAGGAAGGTTCAATCTCAACCCAAAGTACGTCAGAACATTAGGTGAGGCCCTTATTAAGTTTGCTGATGCAAATGAACTTTAAACTTGTTCAGGGTCACGTGCCTTGTTGAATGTGACCCAGAATACACTTCCTTTCCCTTCTGGATTGTCCTCAACCCCATAGTTGCCACCGTGTAGCTCCATTATACGCTTTACGATAGCAAGACCAAGACCTGTACCTTTGACACCTTTTTTATCCAGACGCCTGAACCTGTCAAACACTGCAGTCTTGCTCTCATCAGGGATCCCATCCCCTCTGTCTGTGACCGTGATCTCAAAATAATCACCACAGTCCTTAAAGACCACATCTATGCTTTCGTTTTCTGGACTATATTTTATGGCATTGGACAGTAGATTTGCAAAAACCTCTCGTACGAAAGGATTTACAAGCGAGTGACATGGACCTGGTGCACTTAGATTCATTGTCAAGTTCTTCTTTTTGGAGTAGTGGGAAAAATCCAGCAAGGTACTCCTACACATATCCACCAGATCGATATAATAGTATTCGATCTCTTTTGTACTACCAAGCTTTTCATATCGGGAAGCACTCTCAATTAGATCTATAAGTTGCTTTGTACTTGTTTTGATCAAGTTCAGCAATTGAAGCATAGTGGCATCGTTCTCTCTTTCCAACAAGAGCTCTGTGTATCCCTTTATAGCTCCTGCTGGTGTGAGCAGATCATGCTTGATGATATCCGAGAACAGATCTTTCAAAGAGTTCAGCTGCTCCAGTTCTGCAGCATACTGTAGCAACTCATGCTCCTGCCTCTTTTTCTCATTGATGTCTATTATGGCTCCTTCAAAATGGGAAAGCTCGCCTTTTTCATCCCTAACCAGCCAAGAAAGCTCATTCACCCAGCAACATTCACCTGTCTTTTTAATTATCCTGTACTCATATGATAAACAGTTCTCATTGGCCTCTGTAAGCTTCGATACGGCCTCGGACACTTTTTCACGGTCATCGGGATGTATGATATCCATATATGACATATCACTGGATTCAAGTTCTTCCTTTGCATAACCAAATATGCATATGTTGTCAGACACAGACAGGACAGGCCATCTATTCTCCGATGACCAGGTAAATAATACAAAAGGCACTTTGTTGCACACGGAGCCAAAACCATATACCTTTGAAAGATCGTTGATGGCCGCCTTATCAAGGGGACATCGATCACCGACATCCTCAACATAGCATACCATCCCATCGAAGCAGCCTTTTTTATCAAGGAGTGGTATAAATGTGATGGTTTGATAACTGAGACCTTTTTTTGGAAGATATACCATCATCCCATTGCGAGTGGATGGCTCAAGAGAATGTTTGGTCTCAAGATAGAACTGACTTATGTTCGCTTGTCGACCAGTGGTGTATTCCTGAAGAGTATCAAATATATTTCTGCCAATGACCGATCCATAGGACATGCCTGAAATGATCTCCATCATCTTGTTGAACTGGATGAAATTATCATTCCTGTCAAATGCACAGATCCCAATGGGTGCATCCTGAAGTACCCTAGTATCAAGATCACCAGTGCTGCTATCCATTTGTTCAACCCCTCCTACCATCTCTAGATGTTATTGCTATATATGTATTCTGCCTATTTGGTATTGAGAAATGGTCAATGGTCATAAATTTATAAGAAAATTAAATATGTGCTGATATCAACCCTGCGACCTCAAATAGTACTTCCTCCAAAGTTCTATTGGCGTCTATGACCGTAATGTAGGAGTTCTCCTTTGCAAGACGAAGATAGTTACTTCTTACCTCTTCAAGGAAGGTGACCTTTTCAAACTTTGTCTTACTACCTCTTGAACCACATCTTTCGACAGCTATCCCTGGGTCGATGTCAAAGAGTATTGCCAAGTCTGGAATGATGGTCCAATCCTTATGGATGCCGTGTATCCAGGACATTGGGTCCTCGAACCTGCCCTTGAGCGTCACTCCCTGATAGGCATAACGACTTGCGGAGTATCTGTCTGAGATGACATGCCTACCACTTTCCATGGCGGGGATGATAAACTTGGAGATATGTTCTGCATGGTCAGCAGTGAATAGCATAAGCTCTGCAAGGTCATCGGTATCAGAGCCCAGTGCACGAGTAACAGCCTGACCTATCCAGCTTTCAGTGGGCTCCCTTGTGAACACACAATTGCTGAACATGGGATCTGATGCAAGCAGTCTTGCAATGCTCGATTTACCCGACCCATCGATACCTTCCAGAGTTATTAGCTTTCCTCTTGCCATGTTATATGGGATGTGACATGTTATATTTATTCAATTTGCCCGATAGCATTCATATACGTGACACCTGTTCTGTGCCACACTGAGGACACTGTATTGGAAATCGGTCGGGATCCTCCTGGAATATGAACTCACAGATACCACATATAAAATACACTGTTGAAGGATTATAGTCATCCATTGTTTTGCCCCAGCATCCAATCTTCTTTAACTTACTAGAAACATAACTTACGATGCTGTGTGAATATATAAATACCTTCCTTTCCACACCTCCTTTTCATACGCAATATTTTACGCTCTTCAGGACTTAAAGGTCCAGCATCCCTTAGATGTATCACCGCAATTGTGCATGATCTGTATCTCTGGATTTTGACGGGCGGTCAGCATGTGCGCGCGAAGCTGTGAGGCAGGGGTTGACATTTGGGTATAGGCCAGCATTTTTAAAACAGACCAATGGACGCCGTGACCAATTTAAAGCTATACTTTTGACATGTCAATTTAAAAGTACGTATTTTTAATGAAAGATCAGCAAATTGTGAGATATCAAAGAAAGTATTATAACTATTAATAGAGTAATCTGTTGTAAATGGATGCGCTGGAAGAGATCTTTGGCAAGAATGCACAGATAACTGTTCTTAAGAACCTGATACAGCATCGTGAAAAAATGACATACCTTTCAGGGATAGCAGGAGAGACGGGTCTGTCGCATTCCAGTGTGGCCAGGGTCATAGAGCCACTCATCAAAGCAGGGATGGTAGTTGAAAGACCACTGGGGAAACAGATACGTATTTTCCGCCTTGACATGAACAATGAAAAGACAAAGTTAGTACTTGAGTTCTACAACCGAATAAACAAGACCGAATAAAACCTTGCATATGCTCTGAATAATAGAGCCAAAGTTAGACTGTTTTTGTGCACGCCTCCCCCATACGCAATATTTTATCGCCATACGGGCACGCTCTGTACACTTGGAAAAAGGTGGCGCGTATTTTGCACGCGCGTGAAATTGCTCAGCCCTTTGACCCTTTAGAAGAGGGGTTGCGCAGTTTTTGAAATAAGTGTCAAACTTGGGATAGAAGTCTGCCTGTGGGACTTAACAGACAGACCTGCACATTTTAATGAGTATTGATACACCTCTTAGCGTCTATTTCGTCGGTAACGTTTTCCATCAGCATTGTTAAAATTGGACAATAGACCATTAAGCTGCTCCCTATAGTGATAAGTTGAGATACCTATACCTGCTATTACTACCACTACTACAATGAAAGGGAGTGACGACCTCCTCTTCTGTGGTGCAACAGCACCCCTTCCTAGATCAATATCAGAAACCGACATCGACGTATTGTTTTCATTGCTAATAGGCACAGGTCCAATGATGGCAAACGTGTTTTCATTCACGGATGATATGGCAAAATTCGAAAAGTCCGGCGTCACCGCAGTGTAATAGACATACACCTCATCCTCCTTCATGAGCTCTGTTGGAAGATCGGTCCACGAATCGGAATATCTGAGCAGTTTTATGGAATCCGATGTCACGGAGTTATTGAGGAGCCAATCCTTTTCAACTTTGAAGTCGACCTTTCCTTCCATAAGGATCTTAAAGAGGGAGGCATCATCCCCCACCCATATGTTCACATTCCTGTATACAACTCCAGGAGCTGGTTTTTTGACCATTGTGGAAGTATCTTTGAGCATTTCTATTATGATCTTTGTCTCGCCTACATTAAGACGGGTCACAATGCTAACGGACATAATACTGTTGTTCGCATGACTGAAATTGAATAAGTTCTTTTGATCTTTGAGCACATACTTAATAAAATAATCCTTGAACTCTATATTTTCATACTTCTCTGTGCTCAATGGACCACCACTTCCAGAACTGGAACTACCACCCTGTGAAGTAGTACTACCTGAACTACCTGAACTACCTGAACTACCTGAACCACCGGAGCTACCTGAAGAACTGCCTGTATTGATCGTTGAATTATTGACAGAACTACCAGTGGATGAATTGGAGGAACCGTTCTCTGAAGTATTGGTTGAATTACCATCAGGAATATCCGGTAAAGTAGCTGCCGGCCCCACCGTTATCTGAACGGTCTCGGAAACTGAACTGAAATCATCACTGACCATGAATTCAACAAGGTGTACTCCGACCTGTTCAGAAGATGGACGCCATTCGAAGACATGTGAACTGTCAAATGTTGCACCTGAGGGGAGCTCGGATGTGATGAAAGAAATGATACCATTGCCACCTGTGGCACTGACCGTGAAATGCAAGGATTGGTCGACAACTACTGTCCTGGGGCCAATGTAGCCCAGCTGCAAGGGGTTTGGACCTGGTGCAGGTGTCGATTCAATTACCTTTATAGTGACCACCTGGATTGAGGAAAGTGAACCATCTGAGACACTGAACTCGACATCATACTCCCCAGCCTGACCGCTTTCTGGTTTCCATTCGAAATACCCTGAAGATGGATCTAAGCTCGCTCCCGATGGTAGGGAATTGGAGGAATAAGTGAGGGTATCACCATCAGCATCACTGGCTATGAGCTGGAAGCCACCGGTATTGCCAATTTCAAAACTTTGTGGTCCCATGGCTTGCATCTCTGGTGGATTGTTCACTAGTACAGTAATGGTAGATGCAGTAATTGCACTTTCATACTCATCAGATACGCTGAATGTTAATATGTGCACGCCAGCATCACTCTCCTTGGGAGTCCATAAGAATTCACCTGTTGCCTCATTGAAGGATGCATCGTCTGGCCTTCCTTCTATAGCAAAGGTGACTGCACCAGATTCTGAACCTGCGAAATGAATTGAGAATGAAACAGTGTTACCTGCCAATACGGTCTGTTCGGGGACAGGCATTATTTCCAATTGGCCTGCACTTGTAATAGTAATACAAGCAATACATAGGAGCAAGGCAAGCATAATAGCTATGTATAATTTTGACCTGCGATATGAATAGATGTTGAATATGGTTTTTGGAATTTTATTAATGGTCACGGAGCAACACCCGCCTAGATGGCGTAGCATGTTCTTTTAAGAGATAAAGATTGGTATTATAAATTGGACAAAATTCGATAAACTGTTTAGACGACAAAATAATGACTTACCTTTGGGACCTATCAAACGTTTGCAGATCTTCCATAATTCATCTTTCTATGATTGTCATGGCAGGCGTTCATGTAGCTGGGACCATGGTGCGGGCATTCTGCGCGCGCGTGAAATTGATGGAGCCTCGTTGAATGCTCTGGAGGCTGGACGCGTGTGAACATATAGCAGAACAATTAATCTGTAAATGTTCAATTCCCTGAGCATGCATATTAAAAGGACCCCGGGCTATAAGAGACACAGCAAATGAAAATTTACCTGGAGCCTTAGAGAATTTATCTCAGAGACTACCAGGTAACAAAATACCAATGATGCAGAAGAAACCGGTCAGAGCATACATTGCCCAGGTCGCATGCTTCTCATTGACCTTGTAATAGTAAGGTAACACCCATTTAAGTGTCAGGGGGTTGGGGACCTCAAGTGTACCATCCGGACGGGTCTTCCCAAACTTGGCCACGGGGAACTTCATGATCCTCCAGTATACATAGAGCAGGAAGTTGATGGTGTGTGGTATCAGCATTATAAAACCACTTAGCACAAATCCCTGTATCACTATAATGGTACCTATGGCTGCACCAATGGTCAGAGAACCTACATTGCCCCAAAATATCCTTGAAGGATACTTGTCAAAGAAGAAATATGCCAGTGTTGCACCTGCTATACAAATTATTGAGAAGATATCGGTCAATCCTCCAACGAGGAAAGAACGTATGATCAAAGAGATCAGCAAGATAGTTGAAAGACCTGAGGCCAGTCCATTGAAACCTGAATGCATGTTGATGAGGTTCGAGGCAACAAGGACAAATGTAGGCACCACGAATTGCAGGTAAAGGATACCAGTATTGAATCCACCGATGACGGGAAAATCAAAGATGTAGGTTGTTGCATATTGTATCAGCGGGTATGAACAATAATACATAAGCAATAATTTTGTCACCCTGCCGATATCGATCATATCGTCAAGTATCCCAAAAAGTCCAAAAAGTGCCACGACGATCAGTGCTACATAATTGGTTGTGGTGAACTTGAAAAAGAGTGTGCTTAATGAGAAACACACCATCGCGACCAGCAAAATGGCTATGCCCCCTCTATCTGGTACCCATGTGAGCTTTAATTTGTAGTAGTCTTTTACAACGATCCCTTTCTCAGTGAGCTTGCGAATGAAATAAGGCATACTGATATATGTTGCAATAAAAGGCATCACAAAGCAACATATCAAGGCGATGTTAAGGATCATTGAAGGACCGGTCATTTGCACCATATTGTAACAACCTTTTAAATATAACACATTAAGTACTATATTTATATCTAACTATTTGTATATAAATTGTTCTAAATGGGCTCATACACGGTATATGTGCACTCATTCTCCAATTATTAATATATAAATAATTGATAAATAAATATTAACACTTCTTAATGTGAGTATGGTATTTAACAATTATGCTTAATAGCACCAAAAAATAACAAAAAAATATTTCGATTGATACTGATTTTGCATAGATGGAAAATGGAAAACTAAATGTGATGCATAAAGTCCTAATGTATATATAAACTCTTGAGGATCTTCCTGCAAGAACAAAGGTAGAGGGTCTTGAAAAAGTATATAAGACAAAACATAACTTAATATCATATTAATATTGCCTATAAAGTAATGGTCTATGAGTAATATATAATGATCATTCATTATTAAAAGTAAAACCTGTATAAATATATAGTTGCAGATATATGTATTTTGATACGTAAATACTGGAAATATGAACCATGCCACTTGATCCCATTTGTAAACGCAAAGTGCAGGAAGATTCAATTTTCACCACTGAATATGGAGGGAAAAAATATCGATTCTGCTCGATCGATTGTAAGAACAAGTTCGATCTCCTTGAGAAAAGAGTGATCCGATTGAAGAGGTCCATTGCTGAGAAAGAGAAGATCTCGTTTGGGAAGCTCAGGAACGACATCATCAAACCGGGGATATGCACCCTATGTGGAGCATGCGCTGCATCATGCGAATCTATCGTTATAAGGGATGATCAACCCAAACTCATTGACAAATGTACTGCTTGTGGCGTCTGCTATAATCAGTGTCCAAGGACCATTACCACAGAAGAGGGATTGATCGGGAAACTGCGCAATGCCTATTGTGCAAGGACATTGATCCCTGAACTTAAAGGCCAGGATGGGGGTGTGGTCACATCCCTGCTGGCCTATGCCTTGGAAGAAGGGCTTATAGATGGTGCCATTGTGACCACAAGATCAGAAGAAGAACCCTGGAGACCAGTGCCTATTGTTGCAAGGTCCTATGAGGAGGTCGTTGCAGCATCTGGAAGTATGTACAGTCACAGTATGACCATGGAGGCATTGATGAGCGCGATCAAGCAGGGCATGGGAAGTATTGCATTTGTGGGTACAAGCTGCAACATAGATGCTGTGCATAAGATGCAAAGAAGCCCCTATGGATTCCTGCACATGTTCATGCGTGCCAATATCCTTAAGATGGGATTGTTCTGTATGGATACCTTCTCTTATGAAGGGCTCAGGGACTTCATAACTGAAAAAGAGATGCGTCTGGAGGATATCGACTCCATGAAGATACGCAAAGGAAAGCTTGAACTCCAAACACATGATGAGCTCAAGGTCTTTGAACTTGGGGAACTGGACCAGTACAGGAGCTCATCGTGCAGATACTGCACAGACCTTACAGCTGAGAATGCTGATATTTCCTTTGGCGGGGTGGGTACTCCCAAGAACTGGACCACAGTACTTGCTCGAACCGGAATTGGTTACGAGTTCTTCAATGAAGCTGTAGACACAGGATACATTGAATCGCGGTTGTTGGAGGAAAAGGAAATGGACAAGGTACTAAACCTCGCCAAGATGAAGAAGATCCAGTTATATTCAGTGAACCGCAGAAAAGGATGATCCCAGTGTATGGGGAGTAGAAATTAAAACCATGCCAAATGGACCAGCTGGATGTGAAGGTCTCTCCTTCTATTGCTTTTCGGGTCGATGCAATTGTCTATCGAAGGACAATGCTTATAGACAATGTGACCAAAACCCTAACACATGAGCAATTATATAGATTGCAGGAAATTACAGTATCAATAAGGAAGAAAGGAATGATAAAGTATGTCCCATCCGAAAACAGCTGAAGATATGATCAATTGTGCGGGTCCTGTTGAGCGCGACCTGCTCCCCAGACTAGTGCATGTGACCGAGGCTGCAGCCATTGCAGCTTCTTACCAGATAGGGCGCGGAGAGAAGAACTATTGTGATCAGGTGTCTGTGGAGGCCATGCGCAGAATGCTCAATTGCCTGGACATGCGGGGCATCATCAAGATTGGGGAAGGGGAAAGGGATGAGGCCCCCATGCTTTACATCGGCGAGCAGGTAGGTACCTGGAAAGATGGTGTTGAGGTCGATATTGCAGTAGACCCACTGGAAGGTACAAACCTTGCGGCCAATGGTAGCCCTGGTGCTATTTCCGTCATGGCGATGGCTGAGCGGGGAGGATTGTTCCACGGCCCGGACATCTATATGGATAAGATAGTGGTGGGCCCACAGGTGGTCAGGTATGAGAAAAAGCACCCGAATGAGAGAATAGAGCTTGATGCCCCGGTGTTGCATAATCTTAGGATCGTTGCAAAGGCACTGGACAGGAGCATTGATGAGCTGGTGGTTGTCATCCTTGACAGGAAGAGGCATGAGCAGAAGATAAAAGAGATACGGGAAGCAGGGGCACGTGTGAACATCGTTGGAGATGGAGACCTTATGCCAGGTGTTGCAACGGCCATAAGGGGTTCCGGAGTGCATATGGTGCTTGGTGCAGGTGGTTCTGGTGAGACCGTACTGACCGCCGCAGCTATGAAATGCCTTGGTGGAAAGATACTGGCAAGGCTTGTGCTCCCTTCGGTCGTCAATGGCATGTCTGCTGAGGCCATTGCACAGGAAAAGGCAGAAAAGATGCCAAGGCTCATTAAGATGGGTATTACGGAAGATAATATCAACGATATATTGGATACGAACAGGCTTGTGCCTGGGAAAGACGTCATATTTGCAGCAACCGGCGTTACTTCAGGTTCTGTGCTCCGTGGGGTCAGTCTTTTTGGTGAGGGTGATTCACGGGTACACAGTCTTACCATGGGTAGTTCCGGTGTGGTCAAGTTCACAGATACCATCTATATCCACGATAAAGAGAACAACGTATTGCGCTTCCAGTAAAGTTCTGAATGAAGGTCAACGTATCCACCTTTGGTTGCTCGGCAAGTCAGGCATCAGCAGAGATAATGATGGGTATCATCAAGGACAAGGGGCATGATCTTGTCGAATGGCAGGATGCAGACCTGGTCCTTATCAACACATGTACTGTGAAGTATGCAACTGAGCAGAAGATCCTCCATATGATAGGAGAGGCTAAAGCCACAGGTAAACGAACTATAGTTACAGGTTGCATGCCTGAGGTGCAACTTGATGAGATCCTCAAGCAAGACCCTCAGGCCTGTGTGCTCGGAGTCAATGCCATCTCAAGGCTGGGTGACCTACTTTCACATCCAGTGAATGGACCACAGGATACTAGACACATCTTCCTTGAGCAACCTGAGGGGTTCCAGAACGTAGCCAGGTTACGCCTTGATGCAAATATCCATATTTGTCAGATCTCACAGGGTTGCAACTACTCGTGTTCATATTGCATTGTGAGTGTTGCACGGGGCAGGCTTTTCTCCTTCGATCCGGAAGATATCCTGGCTGATATCCGCCGGGCAGTCTCGGAGGGTTGCCGGGAGATATGGCTCACTTCCCAGGACAATGGACAGTATGGTACGGACAGGCACTCAGGACTGATGCTTCCAGAGCTGCTGAGGAAGATATGTGATATTCCCGGGCAGTTCAAGGTCAGGGTGGGGATGATGAATCCTTTTTCCGTGCTCCCTATACTATATGAGCTCATTGAAGCGTTCGATAATGAAAAGATATATAAGTTACTTCATCTTCCAATACAATCCGGTTCTGATGTTGTCCTGAGGCGCATGGAGCGCTACCACACGATAGAAGAGGCAAACCATGTCATTGGGCAGTTTAGGAGCAGGTTCTCGGACCTTAGTCTCTTCACTGATATCATAGTAGGATTTCCCGGAGAGACGGATGATGATCTTAAAAAAAGCATCCATTGGGTGGAGGAGTTCAGGCCGGACAAAGTGAACATTTCCCGTTTTACCCCACGCCCCTTCACAAAAGCCGCAAATATGCATAACACCGATTCCCGTATCCTTGTAAAGCGTTCCAC
>CAZBJM010000046.1:9082-14095 GCA_964492225.1 uncultured Methanosarcinales archaeon | reverse complement strand
CCTTTTCATCCGTATCTTCATTCATCGCCCTCCAAGGTATCGATGATATAGTCTATATCGGTCATGTCCTGCCAGTACCATCTCTTCCGGATCTGTGTAAGCACATATGCGATGGATGCTGCAAACAGACCTACGACCGTGGTGGCAAAGGCTATCATGAGATTACTTGCAAGCTGTCCAAGGTTCCCCTCGGCCAGACCCATAAGTGCAGGACCAAGCGGGATGAGCGTACCCATAAGTCCAAGCATGGGAGCTGTCGTTGCAACGATCCTGGTTTGCTCAAGCCTTTTTGCCATTCTTATTTCATAGTCCTGAGATAGCCAGCCAATGGTCTTGAAATTGCCTTTTTCAAGCTTCTCTGCTGCGTCCTTTGAAAAGTTTGTGACCATGGAGTTCTGTTTAAGAGCTCGAAGGGGCACTGCTGCCTTTTCAAGGGTACCCTTGCGAGCATGTTCCCTTATATCAGTACAGCAGCTCTCAAGCTCTTTCACATTACGATGCCGCCTTGAGTATTCGGAGAGGAACTCACCGATGAGCACCAGGGCATGCACTACCATTAGCATGAGTATCAGGACCACTGGATAGAGCAGTGAATCTGAGAAGGTGAACATTATATTGAACAAGGAAGATGTTGCAGACATTTTATTGACCTCTCATGCGGCTAATGACAAAACCGCCCAAAATGAACAAAGACGTCAGGACCAGTGGAACAATGTCCAGACCGGCACTTTCCATTGAGGAGATATTGAGCTGTTTCACCTTGATGTAGGCAGGTACGATAATAGCACCCATCAGGTAGAATATACCAAGGAACAGCATGGCGGTCCCCAGATCCTCTGGTGACTTCCTCACCCTTCTGAACAGCCATGACGATGATATCACAGACATGAAGAACACTGCCCCAACCATTGCTCCGACCTTCCATCCACTTATGGAAAGACTAGAGGCGAGGAGCATGCAGGACACAAAAAGAGCTGCAAGGCACACTGGACATGGAATAGCGATAGCAAGGAAGGTCCTGTTCGAGACATCATGCCCGCACACCCAGCTCTTCTGTGTGTATATGCCAACAGCTATCAAAATGAGTGCAATGATCACATGCAAGGTCATGCCGAGGCTGGCAATGCCTGTGAGGTATGACTCATCTACCAATCCCACCAAACTTCCCAAAACAATAGAGATAACAAAATAAGATAAGGCAAGCAAAAGCACATCACGTTTCCCTATACTGGAAAATCCGCACCCTACACCAGTCTTGAGCCCAAAGATGAATATGGCAATGAGGATGCCAATGACAGCTGCGTAGATAGTATCCATTTTAATTCACCAACATGTGTATCTATGATAAGTTATCGATAATATTTACTCTTAAGATAATCCTATATAATTAATGAATATATATTAAATAACAAACATTGATAGATATACAAATTCTACCTGTTTGCATTCAGAGTAATAATAGACCTTGTATTTCAACCTTTCTGAAATAAAAAAGAATTGGACGAACTGATAATTATCATTATGATGATATACGATATTAAAAATAACTTAAAAATATATTGAAATAAGAGCAAAACTCTAGGCCCTTGCAGACCATTGAACCTTTCTTTCCGCATGTGTTCCATGTTTTGAAAAATGGCGCTCCCATACCCAAATAGTCAACCGCCCCCACACAACTTCGCGCGCGACAGTGACCGCACGCCCTATTCTAGAAAGAGGGGGGTGTGGAAAGAAAGTTGAACAAAAAGACCTGCACCACAGACAAAAACGATGAACAGACCACCCTTTTAATATAAATGATAGGGATGTCCTCACAGAACGCGCGCGGACACAAACATGTAGGTCCAATAGAATGAAAAGAATAGCCCATAATGAGAACAGAAAAGAAGACACAGCCAAAAGCTGTGCATAAAAAAGACAGAAAGCCTTACTTCTTGAACTCGGTGTAATTACACTTGCCACAGGAACGCCTGTCCTTGTGCTCTGCAAGGAAAGTACCATCGCCACAGCGTGGGCATGATTGGTTTGTCCTTGAAATTGAGTTTCCACTTACTTTATAATAGTCCTTTGCAGCCATCGTCTCACCTGAACCTTTACTCTGCCTTTGCTTCTGCCTTGTTGTTCCTCTTCAGCACATACTCTTTCTCGACCTGCTTCATGCGCTCTGCGCTCTCATAGATCTTAACGTATGCCTCAAGTGCCTGCCTGCCGTACTCATTGTTCATCCTCTGAATGACCACAAGGTCAAGTGGTACATTGAGTGTAGCTGCTATCTTTCCTTTTACAATATCCCGTGCGGGGGTTGGCCCATCATAGGTCACGCTAAAGTTCATCTCACGCCTGTTGAGGAGTGCATTGTTCCTATCGGTCTTTATAACTAAATCCATCTAATTTCCTCCAAAATGTTTCGGTATACTCATTATGTCCCTGTGCATCAATAATCTTTGTTAACAGGTTCCTTATTTCTTCTTTTTTAGATACGGTAATCCTGACAAGTACAACACCCTGATCAGGTTGTCCATACAACACAACCGAACCCTCTGGTGCCATAAGCATAGCTGGTACCGCTGCAAGGTCTTCTTCGCCGCGCACAAATATCCTTACACGGCAGTCCGATGCAAGAGCATCACCCACCGCGTCTATCAGCTCCCCGGTTATTACCCCGGCAGGATTGACGACGGATATCTCTCTGAAGCCTTTGTACTTTGTACCCGACACTACACGGTCAGAAGCTGGCCCGCGTTTTGTCCGGTCGTCAACTATCAGGATGTCAGGTATGATATCTGAATTGAGCAAGTGGAATGTAGTAACATCACCCACAGATATAAGTTTTGTGGGACTACCCAGGTCACCGGAAAGTTTCCTGATGGTATCGTCCCCGGTACCCTCATACAATGTACCAAAGAGTTTGCGAAAGTGAGGCCTGACCGATTCAGCCAGGAATATCTGCCCACCCAATCAGCGCACCTTCAATGCATATCGGTCAGGCAACTTTGTATCCATCTTCTTTGCAATTTCTGAACGCACCGGGTCAATGATGACAACCATGCCACTCCAGTCCGAACTGAGGTTACTGGAACCACAGACAGGACACGTCTGACCTGACAAGATACGATGACATTCACGACAAACCTGATCAGCCATTTGTAGATCCTCCGCTTAATGTGCCTTCTCTGACTTAGGCTTCTTATCTTCTTCCAGCCACTCGAACTTACCAAGGGATGGTTGTCTCATGGTCAACCCTATCTTGCTCTCCCTTGGCTCCCTTTCATTGATACTGACAGCGACCACACGTGCCCTGACCTTGTCTCCCTCTCCCAGCGACCGTCCTGCAACCTTACTTACAAGTCTGCCATTCTTTCCATCGTAGGACATGAAGTCATCGGTTATCTGGCTCACGTGCAAGAGCCCATCCATTGCACCAATGCTGACAAAGGCACCAAAGTCCACAGTCTCGACTATCTCACCTTCGATGACCTCCTGAAGGACAGGAAGGAACACAATAGCATCAAATGTGACATCATAATAGACAGCACCATCACCAACAAGGATGTGGCCCTCGCCGATCTCCGCAATATCCATGATGGCCACGATGGCACCTATAGCTTTATCGATCCTGCCTTCCAGTTTATCCTTTAAGGCATTCTTCACATTTACCTTCACATCTCCGCCCAGGAGGGTAGGTGCAACACGAATCGTGTCTGCAAGTCTCATTTTCTTATACATGTGACCAACTCCGATGAATAGTGTTCATATATTGTCAGTGTTCATATTTCTAGTATTTTGGTGAACCTTATATCTCATCTGTTATATTACTAAGCCTGTTCTTCTGCCTGAGGCATATGACAGGGATATGTCGGGCTTGGAGTCGCTTCTTCAATCCAGCATCATTTGTTAGTACAGCTGCATCATGCTCTGCAGCAAGTTCAATGACAACATCGTCAGCATATCCAATGACATCTGTGGTCTCACACCGTTGTGCAAGGGAAAGGGCCACCTTTGCAGCCATCCTTTCCTTCCCACTTAGTTTTTTTACGAGTATCTCAAGCTCCCTGATCACCGCAAGCGGGACAATGAACCTGTCATAGCCTAAACGACCAAGCTCCTCGAAGATATCCACTCCGAACTGGACAGGTATCATCAGGCCGTTCGTATCAATGATTACATTCAACCTTTAATGACCCCTACACCAATAAGACGCCATCTTGAACTGACCCGCCTGCTGATGGCCACAGTTGAGCCTATCTCCGCACATACAGGTCTTTTCAGTTTTACCTCCGCGACATCCTTCCTCGCACTGGTAACTGTACCTACAGTAGTTGCCGTGCCCACATTGAGCATGAGAGGCTCACTGGTCTTGATAGGTCCTATCTTCTCCTCGTCCGAGACACCAACGACCCGCTCCAAAAGGTGCAGGTCCAGAGCAAATGACTCATGTGTTGGAGGTAGTGTCCCTGGTATACCGGCAACCTGCCCGGTCAAGGAATCACTCTTGGTAAGGACGGGATCAAGGCTTGTGCCAATTGCAAGTAGACCTCCTGGAATAGCCTCTTTGACCTGCTCTTTACCAGCAACTATCTTTGTCACCTTTGTCCTGACGGGCCTCCACCTGGTAGTACCCTCACTCTCTATCTTGATGCCCGGACATATCTCCAGCTCATCCCCTGGATGAAGTATACCTTCTGTAAGGGTCCCGCCTATCACACCACCCGTAATGCTACCTATGGCAGCTCCGGGCCTATTGATATCAAAGGACCTTGCAATGAGCATATGGGCAGGCCTATCATGCTTATGCACCGGAGTAGGTATCATTTCCTGCATAGCCTGAATCAATGCATCGATATTGGTATTCTGCTGGGCAGATATAGGAACAATAGGTGCACCCTCGGCAACCGTACCTTTTACAAACTCCTTGATCTGGTAATAGTGCTCCATCACCTTATCCCTGGAAACCAGGTCTATCTTGTTCTGTACTATCACAAGGTTCTTGATACCGATGATGTTCAAGGCCAT
>CAZBJM010000046.1:0-8982 GCA_964492225.1 uncultured Methanosarcinales archaeon | reverse complement strand
GTATCTGCATACCCCAAACGAATAGATATGCCGCGTTTCATTTCCTCACTATGCGTATCGGCCCATACGCCGGACAACGCACTTACTAGCGTGGTCTTTCCATGGTCGACATGACCCACCATGCCGATATTAACACAAGGCTGACTCAATTTTTAAATTCCCTCCCGGTTGGGTATAAGTCTTAAAGCATAAAAGTGCATGATATTATAGATCGCAATTCAGATTTGAGGTACATTTCATTTATTATATTTAAATGATTTCTACCAATTCCAAAATACATCGCTTTTTGCCAGAATCCTGAAATCCCTGACCCTAATACTTCTAACATGTATATAACTTGTTGTGCACAGAAGTATTGACCGGACCCTACAGCAAAAGCTCATACGCTATTGTCGGACACCTCATCCCTTTGGAATATCTTCTCGATACTGATACCCAAAGGAGTTATAGAAAAGCTCAGTGGCTCAAGGGAGATATCCGTGCAACGCATCTTTGGAATATATAACTGCCTCATACCCTTGCCAGTCCTCTCATCTTTTCTCACATAAAGATTGATGCTACCAAATACCATATGCTCAGCAATGCTGAACTTATCACCTGAGCCATCCTGACCTATAAGAAAAAGACTGGTACATTCCTTAGAAGACAAAATATCATTTATCGTGAAGAACTTATCTGCAAACTCCTCCAGTGAATGATAAAGATGGAGCATATCCAGATTATCTATGACCACCACTTCCACGTCATCGGGGGTCTCCTGGACACTGACCACACAATCCTTCTCAAGGAAACCAATACCACTTCCAAGCCTTGATGCATTGTGGATCTTGTTCGATCTGGCCTCAAAGGACTTGGTTATAAGGAGTGAGCCATTATCGATATACTTCCTGAAATCAAAACCAACGTTGTCTGCCTGCTCCAAAAACCCATCCACATTGACATGGGTAAGCATCAGCATACATTTCTTTCCATCCTTGCATGACCTGTACAAGAAATGCATGGCTAGAATCGTCTTCCCTGTACCGGGAGGACCGCTTATGAGCACACCACGGCTAGCCGGGTAACCTCCACCCAGGATCTGGTCCAGCTCTGCTACTCCTGTTGGGATCCTTTTAATAACCATCGCCAATCTGTTATATAAGCCTACATATAAAAATGTTCGTCACAATGCGACCTTAATATAGAGATTGTCTAATTAGCTCATATTTCCTCCATTTCTGATTATGATCAATAAACAAAAAACGCGTGCAAGATATATACCGAAAGACGCGGCACCTTTTCACATTCTAACCCCGGCTCCCCGCCAGTCGCGCGCGTTCTTCCCGAGGCGCGGACAGTATGTAGGCATGAACGTAAAAAAAGGAGTATGCTTAAAAAAAGCGATACGAACATAAAGCGAAATTATGATCAGAAAAGCTCATATAGTGAACAAATGATGTTTTAAAGTGTTCAACAAGCGAGGTGCCCAAACGAATTAAGGTCCCACCCCTACTGGAAAATAACAACCCACAGGGACACGGTCCTAGTGCAACGGAACTGGCACCGGTCAAAACGCGCGCATAAGGCACAAGGGCGCAGGTTTGGAAAAGTACACAGGCCTCAAACAAAGACACACAGAGGGACGGGTCAAAACAACTTGAATGCAAGTAGAAGGAATGGACAGGCGACTGAAATGCCGTTAATAGCTCAGGGCTGGGTGTCCTTTAGAAAGAACACACGTGTATGGCTCCCAGCCCATATTGCAATACGACCATTCAAGTTACGATCTTATCCAGCTGTCCTGTCTCAATGGCCCTTCTGACCTCAAAGGCCAGACGTCTGCCAGTACTCATGGGTTTGCGCCATGTGGTATTGCCATAGGGGTGACCTACGGACATGTGTACATTGGTACCTCCACCCACCCTTGGCGCCACATCATATATATAGAAATTCAAGTCCTTGTCCACACAGGTTTGCAAACAGAAGGGACCTATGATACCTGGATCATAATATCTCTTGGCAGCTTCGACATACTTCCCTGCCAATTCAAATGCCTCCTCAAGCAAAGATTCCCTCAGGGTCGCAGAGTTGTGACCACATACCGTATACTCTGGAGTAAGCTGGTGATTTGCCAAGCTCATTTGCTGTGGTGCAGGTAATCTCACATGACCATCAAGGCTTGTCTCAAACCTCCAGTCAACACCCAGAAGTTCCAGATTGCTCATCTCGGATTCCAGTGGTGAATAGAACATATCCAGATTGAACACAGGACCTATGATATACCTCTCTATCCTCGCTTTTTCAAGGGCCTCCTGGGTTATGACACCTTGCTTCAGCAAAGCCTTTGACTTTTCTAGGTACTGCTCATATGTCCCTGCGGTAAAGAAGCCCCTCTCCAGTTTTTTGACAGCGTGGGGCAGTTTGACCATCACAAGCTCATCGATGTCCTGGGGGTCATCTATCCTCTCGGGGAAAGGCAACCCCGCCTTCTCAAGTAACCAATAATAATCCTGACCGATGCCTCTCTCCTCACTCCTTAGCATGTTCCTGCTTCCCACAAGAGGTACATGGAAGTTGTCCTCCACGTCGTCGATGCCACAGTAAGATGTAAAAGAGCGATTAGGAACGAAAAGCACATTATTGTCACACAACTTCTTTTGATTATCGGGATCTAGCACATCACTGAACTTCTTCAGGCACATTGACCCATCCACAATACCGCGGACCACATTACCCTGTGCATCCCGCTGCGACCTGAAGTATTCAGTATAGGTCCTGTCCCGCCCCTGCTGGCAAACAGCAAAGGTCCTGAAACCCTCCTCCACAGCACCGTCAAATATATCCAGTGCAGAATGTGAGGCAACTGAGCCTATCACTAAATTATCAGTATCATAATCCTCAATGATCTCAATGATCCTTTTTCTTTCTATCATGTTCAGCCTCGCTTTTCTCTGCAAATGCGCTTGTCATTAATAATAATTTTGATGCAACGCAAAGCTCACGATCCAATTACCATGGATATCACAGATGGGGTTATGAAGGTCTCGATAAGCGCTGCAAGGAATATCAGGACCAGCATCCAATTGAAGAAGAACTGTATCCCTTTTGCCAGCTCATCCTTTGCATTCGATGGTCTTTTTAACAAGACGTTCCAAAACTGGACCCCTATCCTCAACCCAATGGACGTAGATAGGAGCAACATGGGTATCTCTATTACACCGTGTGGTATAAGACCAGCTGCGATGAACAAGAAACCATGCTCAGCCGATAGCATATGTATCACAGTACCAATGACAAAGCCATTCAACAACAGGACAAATAATGGTACAAGACCCAAGATAACACCAAACACAATTGCAAAGAACATTGCCATTGCATTGTTAATAAAGATCCTAAGCATAACTCCAAAAGGAGAAAGGTCTTTGATGCTATCCACCATATCTTCAAGTCCTGCGAGGGACTTTATGGCTTCGTCCGGGTACATCCCATAAGTAACATAGCCTATGAGCATAAAAAGGACAAAGACGGATATGCTTATCAGAAAATGGGTCCTGATGGATGAAAGGTAGCTGAAGAGCTCCATTTTTCTTTGATCATCCAAAACTCATACCCCCAACATCATTCTAATGGTATTGCGACATGCAGGAGCCAGTCCCAGGGTGATTATCACCAGTTTAAGGAAGTTAGCCAATGTCTTTGAAGTATCATCTTCATTGAACTGTGTATCAAGGACATAGATGATAGGCAAGAAAATTAGCAGTTTCAGAGGATACATCACCATGGCAGTATTGGTCATATCTATAAGGAATGCTGGCACAACATGCTTCTCATAGTATCCCAGAAAATCCACTCCTGAAAAAGTGGACGATGCATCCATTAAATGGACCCCGATTATGGAAAGGTTGACCTTATCACAGAAACCAGGCAGTCCAATGCGCCTGAAGACATGATACAGAACAAATACCAGTCCACTTGCGGATAAAAGTACAAAGACCGGAACCCAGAGGTGTACGATGTCCTTCAGGTACAGAAGATAGCCCATATTGAAAATGAACCAGATGCTTCCAAAGAATGCAAAGATGGTAAGAGTATCCCTATTGATAATATTGGCAACTGCTTTTGCGATGACAAGGAAACACATGGTAATAGCAAAGACCAAGAAATAGATGTTAGGGGTGATGAACAAGTAAGCAAGTGGTTGTTGCAGTACTCCGGTATCCTCTATCACCCTAAGCGATGAACCTGCAAGTATGAAAGGAATTACAGAAACGGTGAGCTTTTCATTGATATTGACCTTCATCCGCCTAAGTAGAGCGATGACCAAGAATACACATATACCAAGGACAACAGCCCATGTTACAGTGTTCACTATATTGTAACCACTGTCGTGTAATATCGGATCAATGTAATATTCGTTGATAAGCCGGCCTATTTTATCGATTATCTGAACCATGTGTTATCACAACAATATAATAGATGAGTGTCATTGACAATGAATTTCAATGCTTAATGGAAAGTATTGGAAGGTATATAACTAAGACGGAACTGCAAGTTCATACCATACCACATATCAAACACATATCTTAGTATCCCTTGTATTAGATTCTTATATTAGTTTCGAATATATTATACTAAACGATAATGTTCAATGGGTGTATAGCCACACAAGATAAAAGAATTGATCCATATGCAAGATAAAAAAAAGAAATGGATGCAGCTTCCCAGGAATATACTGATCGGGCATGATGTTATATATGACATGAACGAGGTCTGCAAAGATCTTGATCTGGATAAGAACCCGGTCATTGTCACTGGGAGCACTACAAAAGGTATAGCTGCAGACATCGTCTATGACCTATTGTATGACTGTGGCCAGAACCCCTTGACACTTATATCCAGTGCAGCAACCATTGAAGAAGTGGAAAGGATCAAGAGAGAAGCCATAGAACACGGATCATCATACCTTATAGGTGTTGGCAGCGGAAAATCCATAGACGTTGCAAAACTCGTATCCACACAAATGGAAGTACCATTCCTTAGCGTACCAACTGCTGCATCCCATGATGGGATAGTATCATCCAGGGCCTCGATACAATGTGGAGGAAAGACAAGCTCCATAGAAGCTAATGCCCCTATGGCAGTAGTGGCTGATACTGGGATCATTGCAAAGGCACCATATCGCTTGCTTGCTGCTGGCTGTGGAGATATAATCTCAAACTATACAGCTGTCAGTGACTGGGAGCTTGCTCACCGCCTAACCAATGAACCATTCAGTGAATATGCAGCAACCCTTTCCAGAATGACAGCAAAGATCCTTATAGACTCCGCTGAGTCCATAAAACCGGAACTTGAGAGCTCAGTGAGGATAGTGGTCAAGGCCCTTGTGTCCAGTGGTGTGGCCATGAGCATTGCAGGTTCCTCAAGACCCGCATCTGGTTCTGAGCACATGTTCAGCCATGCGCTGGATATGCTTTCCCCTGAACATGCACTGCACGGCGAACAATGTGGAGTGGGTACTATCATGATGATGTACCTGCACGGCGGTGACTGGAAAGCTATAAAGGAATGCCTTGCAACGATAGGTGCTCCCACTACAGCTGAGGAGCTTGGCCTTGAAGATAGATATATATTAGAGGCGCTTCTTGTTGCACATACTATACGCCCTGAACGGTATACAATACTTGGGACTGGGCTCACTGCTGCCGCTGCTGAAAAAGTGGCGCGCGTGACAAAAGTTATTTCATGATCATTCTTTCAAGGTGACTATAATGACCGATACTATGATAACCCTTGTTGGCTCAAGGCTTGCAAAAAAAGGAGAAGATTTTGTTTTCCTTGGCGAGTCACGCGAGTGTCAGAAATGCAAGCTAAAAAAGACATGCCTGAACCTTGAGACAGGACGTAAGTACCGCATCACAGAGATAAAGAACAATACTATCCATGAGTGTTCCATCCATGACACTGGTGTGCTGGCCGTTGAGGTCATGCCTTCACCCATAGTAGCTCTTATCGATTCCAAGAAGGCTATTGCCGGTGCCAAGATAGTGTATGAACGTCCGAAATGCACAGAGGTAGAAGAGGAACTACAGGACCTCGTGAACCCTGAGGGCATAAAGAACGGCGACAAATGTACTGTATCCTTGGTACTTGGTAATGTCGATGAGGGTTATACTGGTTGCTCGCTAAAGAAAGTGGAACTGAGATTCTAAACAGCGCATATAAGATATAGGTGAATTGTTCGGCATTGTAGTCATATCCGAGAGACCATGTAGTAAAAATAAGAACGGATCAAATAAAAGATAGTATTATTGATATAGATAATAAGAGGTAAATATATGTCTGGTAAGGGAATTGATGTTCTACATCAGGAGTTCTATACAGAGGGACGCTGGAAGAATTGGTTGGACCAGGTCCGGGAAAGTAACTTCAAGTTTGATGGTTCTGCTGAGCCGCAGGGCAAGGAAGGAGCAATATTTGTAAATATGGAAGATGATGTCATCCTTGCATGCCTGAAGGTCATTGCAAAGTATGACAGAAAGCAGATATCCCAGATGGATGCCCTTGAAATGATACAAAAAGTGAGGGACATAGCCCTTGCTGAGGTCAGCCCCATATCAGAGGATGCTGACCTGATGATAGAATCACTGCAAACCTCTCTGATAAGTAGCTTTGCAGCATGTGAATGCTATCTTCGCAATGAATTTGATGAAAAGGACAGCATCGAGGACCTTGTAAAGGTAGCACTTGAAGCTGAAACAAGCGATGATATAGAAATATCACTGGCGTCCGTAGCTGAGATAGGTGCACATATCCTGAGTGGGAAAGAACTACCAGAGAACCTATTGGAAGATGTACCCTATGGCCTTGTTGCCGAATGGCTTGATGGTATCGAGTCGATCGCTGCAGCAATGGTAGGTTCTGATAGTTATAAGGACGATGAAGATGATGATGAGAGTAACTGATCATGCCATAGACATATGTTCCCATGACAGAAGCATGTACAAAAAGTAGCTTCGCAGTGCTTGATCTGACCCATGCAGGCCTCATCATTGCCAGAAAACTGGCTGCACAGGGTCATAGCGTCACTGCTGTAGATGTATATGGTACCGTTCCTTCTGAAGTATTACATTCCTTTGAACACGAACAGGGTTTGACTTTTTCCAGAGTGCCTGTTCCTGTGGAACCCTTTGAGCATATTATAAGTCCTGTGCACCTGGACCCGGCATATCAGATGCTTGTGGATGCCAGGGCCAAGGACAAACATATTATCAGCCACCACCAGGCAGTTGGGATGATACTTGCCCAAAGTGGCACGCTCAATGGTAGCAAGATTATAGAGATAAGTGGCTCCAAAGCTAAGACCAGCACTGCATCCCTGCTGGCAGATATGATATCATGGAGCATGCCTGTTGCCCTGCATACGACCCGTGGTCTTGAACTATGGAACAAGGGTCAGGCAAAGATATTGCATCTTGGACTTAGTATAGCACCTGGAAGTATCCTGCATGCGGTTGACATACTGTGTGAGGGAGAGGTCCCAAAATGTTGCATCTTCGAGGTCTCCATTGGGACCACGGGTCATGCAGACATCAATGTGATAACTACTCTTGAGCCAGACTATGGTATCGCAAAGAACACAGCCATGGCAAGTGAGGCAAAGCTCAGGATACTGGAACATGCCAAAGATGGGTCTGTCCTTTTCCTGAATTCAAAAGATACAAGAGCTATCTCCAAAGCTATGGAAAAGGACTGTGAATTCTACACATTTACAGGTCCAAGTATGGATGAGATGCCAGATATGCAGCATATGCCATATAATGTTGCTTCCTATGGCCTGGCATTTGCAGCTGCCAGATCCATTGCATTATACCTTGAAGTAGCGCAGGAAGATATCGAGAGAACTATTGCAAATTTCAAGGGACTGCAGGGCAGGATGCAGGAAAAGAGGGAGGATGGGAGAACAATAATAGATAATTCCAACTCCGGATTGGACATCATATCAGCGGAAAAGGCCCTTGACTATGGACTTTTGAGGCATGGTAGCAGTGGAAAGGTGATAATGATACTGGGAGAAGAAGCTGCACAGGTATGCGAGGGGCTTCCACCTGAAAATGTTGCTGACTTCAGCAAAAGGCGCATTGATGACATTCATCATCTGATACTGATAGGAGACAGAATGAGAAATATCGTGCATGAAAAGATATCACATGCTGATAATATGGAACAAGGACTGGGAATGGCCATGCAGGTATCCATGAGAGGGGACCTTGTGATATCATGCGTGAAGTGCTTCCGATGAGGAAGTGTCTATTAAAAAGTGTCTTCTCAATCTAGCAAATAATGAGCTACAGAGCCACTATTTTGTTTTATGGACCAATGGCACCGGTCAAAACGCGTGCGTAGGGCACTGGTTGAGAGTTAAGCAAAATGACTGAGAACAGCAACATTTGACAGAATCAATTAAAACTGCCAAACATTGGTTAAAAGGGTAAATGGCAAGTGTGCCATTTATGTGCATGTGCCCGAATTTCTATAGCAGGATCATGCAAAGGTAATAGCGTCTGTAGGACAGTTGTCTGCACATATACCACATTCAGTGCAGGAATCCTTATCAATGTTCGCTATGTCCTTATCCATAGAAATTGCATCTGTTGGGCATGAGTCTATACATGATCCGCATCCGGTACAAAGGTCCTTTAAAACGATTACTGACATTTTATTTCACTCCATTTTGCCTTATAGCCTAAGGCAATGATAAGATGGTATTACACATATATAAATGTACTGACTTTTTTACACAAAAACGATAAGGGTCGAACTAGTAAGATTAAATTGAGTTACAAAAGGAAGGATAGCTTAAAAATGTGAATGTGCATGAATCTTATAAGACAGGGGACTAAAATAAAGCAATAATGAAAGAAGTGAGATGTGATATGAAAAAATGCAAATAAAAAAAAGGACCAGCACCCGCAACCTGCGCGAGCCTGGTCCAGAAGCCCTTAT
>CAZBJM010000045.1:10276-14175 GCA_964492225.1 uncultured Methanosarcinales archaeon | reverse complement strand
AAAAGGACCGGGAACGGGTAAGGATACGCATTTTGTTGTGAATGTTTCTAAAGATCATTTTCCAGCAGTAGCTGTCTATTATGATAGTAGTAGTTACTATGATCTATCTAAGCCGCGTTATACGACCTGGGATGGTTTGGCTTGGTCCTCAGAAATGAAGGCAAATTCCGTTGGTTATGGATATCCATATTTTATAGAGCTTGAGTCAAATCCAACAACGTCAGAAATGATAATGGTCACAGGAGATGATGAGAGTTCAGCAAAAGCTCAGATATGGAATGGGAATAGCTGGACTACTCCAAAACTTATGGGAGGAGCACTGGGTACGACCACTACAAGGGCCTTTGATGTGAAGTATGAACAAGATTCAGGGCATGCAATCGTTGTTTACATGGATACTACCTCCCGTAAAAACAAAATCCCATACTACAAAAAATGGGATGGTACAAGTTGGCGGGATGGAAATAAAGTCACAAGTTCATACCCAAGCTCAGGAATCATTAAATGGGTGAAGCTCGCAGCAAAACCCAATTCGAATGAAATGGTACTTGTAACACTTGATGATGAATCCAATATTTGTGTATGGAGATGGACTGGGAGTTCATGGACAAACCCGGTCTTGGTCACAGATAAGGCAAGCTCGGATAACCAGTGTTTTGATGTGGTCTATGACAGTAGTGGAAAAGCAATTGTGCTCTGGGCAGAGAAAAGTATGATATATCATCGTGTTTTGGACAATGGTATCTGGGGGAGTGCTATCCCAATACAAAGTGTTACTAGGGCTATCTATTGGATCAAAGCAGCAGCAGACCCCACATCAGATTATATATTAGTTGGTACACAGGATAGTTCAAATAATATTTATGCATACGCATGGAATACAAAATCTTCAAGTATCACTTACAATTTGCTTTCGACTTCCTACAGATCAGTAAGGACATTTGATGTCACTTTTGAATCATTAAGCGGTAAAGGCTTATTTGTTTATGGTGATTCATCAGCTATTCCATCTTATATTACATGGTCAAATGGCGCCTGGAGCTCCTCTTCCTATACACAGACGCCGTTTTCCGGAAGGTATACCAGATGGGTACGACTGACTCCCAATCCTTATTCAGATGATGTGCTCCTTATGACCTCCAGTGGACTAAATCCAAGTGATGGATGTATACAAATGTGGAGTGGTGGTAAATGGAGCAGGGATTATGGTTATGAAGGAAAAGCAATTGAGTCGTATGAATGTTTTGATACAGCATTCATGTATGTTGCAGATAATCTAGCACCATTGACCTGGACGGTCTCAAGGGCTTCAGTGGTGTCGGAGATGAATCAGACAATAGGTAATCTAAACGCTGAGATAGATAAGATAACGGCGGACGGGATGACGGCGATCGATGAAGGTATGTCCGTTGCAAATAGTGAGATTGCTAAGAATATCATCAAGGGTAATTCCACCATGGTCATAATGACCGATGGTATCGATAACGCTGGGCGCTACTCGATGATAGCTGAAGCTCAGCGGGCACGGGCAAAGAACACTACGATCTATACAATCGGGTTTGGTAACTCTGAAGCAGAAGTAGATCCGGTGTTAAAGGACATTGCAAGGATCACTGGAGGAGAATATTATTTTGCACCAAACTCAACGGTGCTCAAGGATATCTTCAAAGGTATAGCAATGACCATCACAAACTTCAGTGCAAGTGGACCTGAGATGAACCTTGATGTTCCATACAATTATGTCTCTCCCATGGCTGTTGCAAAGACCACGTATATAACGAACAGTAGTAATGCAACATTTGGGAATCTGACCGTATTCAGCATTCCAAAAGCTCCCGGTGTAGGTAATGCTGAACCTGAGATCATACGTACAGGAACGACCCAGACCCTTAAATGGAAGCTTCCAACAATGGTGGCAGGAGATAAGTGGGGCATGCGTTATGAAATGAAAGTCGAGGGTTCCGGTTATGTTCCACTGATCCTTCCAACATCGAATATCACATACAGCATCCCAAAGGGCGAGGGCAGCTCCTCCGAAGGTGAAAATACTACAAATGAAAAAGCTGTGATAAACATCCATAGTGTTGGAGGCACGCCCGTTGGAGGAGGGGGAGGCGAGCCTGGAGTGCTGTCGTATTCGCTTGGAGGTATCAAGGTAGTTCCGGATAAACGTGTGATACGCACGGGTGATTATACGAATATTACTTTGACCGTGTTTGACCGCAACGGTGACCCAAGCTTTGCAAACATAGTTTTGCATAGTAGTCTTGGAACTTTTGGTAGGTACGACATAGGGAATAACAAGAACCCGGCAAATATCACTGTAGTTGGCTCGGACAGCCTGAACTTCACAAGTAATATTGCAGGAAATGCTTACCTTGTTGCACAAGCATACAACACCAATAACGTCAGTGATGTATGTAATGAGAGTGAGATGATCCTGGTAAGGCCAAGGGGAATGATATACATCGAATAATGTGCCATGTCCACCTTATAACATAGGTGGACATCTCTTTTTTTGTACCTGCGGCGTTAAATTGATGTAGTATATGCATCAATTGTTAAGGATGAACAAGAAAATAATGGAAATACTGTCAGCTTTGGGGTCAGTGGTACTATTAGTTGCGCTCTTTGCTTTGGTGCGTGCGAACATACCTGAATATCAGGGTTATGGATTTGTTGTATCACTGGCAATATTTGTGATACTTACTTCGTTGATTGGATTGAAATTGGTCTCGATGAAATGATCTTGTATCGGACCTTCTATTAAGCACAGGCATGGGTTTGATATCTATCCAGGCATCGATCAAATTGCGCGCGCAAGTAGCCCACGGATCAAATACAGGTTCACGCCCTCGAACCAATTAGGATACAGGTAAAAATAGGACCCATTTACAGGTCGTGCAATAAAAGAAATTAGCAGGCCCCTATCATATTCTGGGGCTGCTGAGACCTTCATCTTTATGTTCAGAGCTTCTGTTTGACAAGGAACTTGACAAAGTCAGGGCTGAGCCTTGTTTCTCTTATCATCTTATCCTCTATCTCATCCTCAGAGAGCCCATCTGTCCTGTATTGGTTGATGCGGTCATACACTGCCTGTGAGACCTCGGAATACTCGTTTATATCCTTTCTGTGTCCCCAAACATCGCCTTCCAGGAGGGCTATTCCCTGCATATCGAGGTACATCTTTGCAGAGTTCGATATAGTCCTCTTATAGGAGCTTGGGATATGTAAGGCCTTTACATTTGGGCATTTCATCACAAGGGAAAAAATATCAGTATTGGATGGTCTGAATGCAAGGTGTACGATCTCTTCATTTTGGCCGAGTGAGGCAATCTCATCCTTTGAACTTACAACTCTAATTTTCATATCGTATCTCCACTATTTTATATATACTTCACATATATTGTATTAAATGCATATAACTTTACACAATTATATATAGCATTTTACTATGTATTGCCCCTCTCTATACACAAACTTTTATTTAAAGGTTCTTAGACATGCTTAATTTATGCATACAAAATTTATATTTATAACAATGTTTGGATCTTATTTTTAGCATGCCTTTAAAAATAACTTATTTAAAGATCACATAGAGGTCCCAAATACAGAATCCTTTTTTGAAATCCTTCTTTCTTTATTTAAGGTTATCGATATAAACACTCATATTTTTTGAGTTTGTCTAATTTGCTCATTTTATCCCGAATCCTAATTAGACGAAACATACAATAAACACAGGTCGCATCTAGACCAATAAAGCGCGGTCACTTTTTTGAAGTGAAGCATGGGCTTGCCGCTACACGCGCGCATTTTTCCCGAGGGTTGGACCTATTATCCGAATTTCTTATCAACGACCCATTAACAATAAACTCAGGCTACATCTATATCAAAAAACG
>CAZBJM010000045.1:3218-10176 GCA_964492225.1 uncultured Methanosarcinales archaeon | reverse complement strand
GGCCTGCCGGCACACGCGCGCGTTTTCCCTTGTGTCGGACCTATTATCAGAATAGCAGGTTCGGATATGTAAAGATGTACTTCCGCTATGCTATCAGTTCCACGTGGTGGGCACAATTACCCCCCATTAAATAAGGTAAAGGACACTGGCAATACCATTTGACATGGATGTACTACAGTATCTAGTACATGTTGGAAATATATGTATAAAATAAAAAAAACAGGGGGTGGACCGCCCAGCAATACGCTCGTTTGCTTCACGTCATTGTGACATCAACGACATGCCTGCTAATTGCAAGCCTTGTGTTGCCACATTGTGCTGTCACTTCCAAAGGAGAACTGCTCATTATCTGAAAACCCGCCTCTTCAAGGTAGTTTTTCCATGCATGGGCATTTGTGCTGTTGATCCTGACCTGCACATTCACAACTCCAGGTGGGATAAGTGTCTCACTGGAATTATGCTTCATTGTGAGCGTTGTTATACCTTTGCCTGAGACCCATGCATCCCCGTTGATGGATACAATACCAATATTGGTCATGCTATTTCCATTGATCGTGCTATTGTATATCGGTGGTCTTGAGACAACTACAGTGGATTGGGGTGGATACCTTTTGAGCACACTTCCACCTTCATAGAATATAGCTTTCTTCCCCTTCAGGAACATTATGTCCCCCATGTCGTAGTATTTGTATGGGGTTCCATTGATATCTATACTGATGTTCGATGAAAGGCCATTTATTGAGAGTTCAGAGCTATATAGTTTCATCTTCAGGGTCTTGACAGGTGCCTGGTCAAAGGAAACCCTTTTCATATTGCTCTGGAGGACAATAAAATTCTGCTCTGCACTTTCAAATACATTTGCATCGATATTCGATTCAAGCACGGGGTAACCTATAGCATAGATAACTCCCATGGATAGTGTCACTATCCCAAACAACACGATATATCCCAGTGTTTCTGAAACCGCTGCTTCATTCTTACCTAGTTGAGTCATAGCTGATCACACAAAATGTAGAACTGCTCGATACTGTACCGTTAATTGGCATGGTTGCAGCAATCCCCTGTATAGTCACTCTTACTTTCTGGTCGGACGAATATGAACCGACCTCTATTATCTGGTCTTGCGGAGCATCGTTTAGATCGATATCCGCATTGATATAATAAGGCTCATGTCCTGCCATGTCGGGTATTATGTATTGTGTCTCCATTTTCCCGTTTGCAGGCAAGACAAGATACATGTCTGTAATTACTGTACTCATCATATTCCCAATATCACTGAATTGGTCATCCACAACTATCTTACTTGGACGCTCTATGAACAGGTTATATGAACTTGCACTTATCATCATGAAGAATACAATACATATCAAGGTCAGCATAATGTATTCCACTATCACTGATACCCCTTCTTCGTTCTTCAGTATCGCCTTCATGTTCTCTTTACCTCTACTACTTCAGGGTCTGAGACATATTTTGTTCTGCCATCATTGAAGCCAATGCCCAGCCATATTATCTCAGTTCCTGTTATGCTTGTCTTGTTATCATCGATAATTCTTATGTCCACAGCCTGTCCGCGAGCTGCATAGAGGGCCTTCATCTGCATGCTACAATCATCGAATGTATCCTTGAACACCATAGATCGGTTAGCGCCATGCTTATAGGCCATATCACTGGCCACCTTCGTATTGTACCTGGTCTGCAATGTAAGTTCACGGATGTCTTCCTTTGGTAGCTCAAGGGCGGCATTGGATGAATAATATCCATTGATGACTGCTTGGTTTGCAAGTATGGCTATCACTATGAACACCAAAGAGAGGACAAGGCCAGAAAGCACTATCCACTGCCCACCGTCATTTTTTATTATATCCTCCATGCTGTCAACCTCACCTCTACTATCTGTAATTCATCATTGGCGATATTCCACGCTCCACCATACCGGGTAACTGTAGAATTCGATAATGTGACCAGACGCCTTGCGACGGCAACATTCTCTGTAGCTGCACCATTTACGATCATTCGCTTATCATACAGGGTGCCAGCATCGAAATATACCACATTTACGTTATAGAAGATCCCTTCCGGGATCAGGTACGCCAGTTCTTTGTTCAGGACATCCATGTTCCCTGCATTTATGTTTGCTTCATTCATGTCCCAGCCTGCGATACATGCAGTGAGGTTATCTTGTATGGATGCCTGAGGTGCTATATCCACAATGGTCAATGCATCGGATGCTATCTGCTTTAATTGCACATCCATTATCAGTTCATTCTGTGGAGTGATTATCATGGTACCCTGGGTGATGGCCAGTAATGTTATCGTCATCAGCAGTGCGGCAGCGAGGCCTTCCAAGGTATGTAGTTGTGCTTTATCGTTCATTTCCACACCACCACATTAAGGTATGCAGGTTCGTAGAACGCTTCTACCACTGCTGTGTAATTAGCACTGCCCGGTGGCATGATGAATTTTGTGTCCTCAAAAGCAAAATTAAGCTGATAGGTATTGGCGTTGGTGAAAAGGCTCCGATCTAATTCGAAGCGCAACACGTCACCATCCATGATCCTTGCTCCATTCATCATGGGGTAGAACTCTTTTCCGGTCTTGTTATAGACACAGTACTTTGTTTCTGGGATGGTGCTAGTTCCATCCAGAGTTATATTAAGGAACTTTGGATCTGCAGTAGTTGTGAAGTTACCCATCAAGATCGTGACATTTTTATCGAGTGGCCCTATCACATTGACATAGGCTGAAGTAGCCGGACTTCCTGTTTGTCCCATTGCGTCAAAATAAGCTGCAACCCCTTTCTCCAAAAGAATGATGCGTGTGATCTTGGTCATATCCTTATTTTCTGGAATTGCCACGCCCCGGGTCAGCTTGATATTGTCGACCACGAGCGGTTCATTTTTTACTGTATCATTGGTGATGGTTATATTATATCCATATGAAAAAAGATTATCGTTGACATTATCATATAAACCTAGTTTTTCAGCGAGCTCCTTTTCATCTATCTGACCGAAGAAAGCAAGTGTCTTTTTCTTTGATATGAGATTTGGAGTGTTTGTCAATTTTGTGTTACGATCATCATCCACTGCAAGACCTATCCTTTTTACATCAGTGACATGTTTTTCCCAATCCGTATTGCTTGTAGTGGTATTGCCCCACCATCCTGGGTCTTCGGTCAGGGATGCAGCTGTCCGATATGCTGTGTGGTCAAGACTGCCTTCGTTGGCTGAACCTGGAAGGAACAGTCCTGGAATGAATTGGACTATGAACATAAGAGCAATGAGGAATAATGATATCCCAAGAAGGAAATCTATTGAAATTTGCCCTTTCTCATCTATCATATAACTAATATATGCAAAATGTTATATAAATAACATTTGCTTTCACTGTGTATGAATGGTTGCAACGCTGCAAAAATGATTTTGTCCCACATCTTCGCTCTTGATCAGAACACCGCAAGCATACCTTTATCCAACCTCACCTGGCAAAGGTCCCCGGTCTTAAGGCGCAGTTCCTCAAATATTTGATTGGATACTTCTGATATAAGGGGTATGTGGCATTTTTCAAGCATGAGGACTATTTGTTTACTTGCACCTTTATTTATGATACTTGCTACTGTTACGTTGAACAGGTCTTCAGTATACATATGGTTCTTTGGAAGGATGCGGACATTCTCTGGGCGAATGCCCCACGATACCTTTTCCCCAGTTTTCATTGTTCCCTTTTCCACCCTTACATAGAATTCATCTTTGCAAAGCAGGATGGTGCCGTTTTTAGCACTATCTTCCTTTATTATGCAGTCTTCAAATATATTGGTCATGCCTACCAGTTCAGCTACATGGATGTTTGTGGGGTTATAGAAGACCTCTTCCGGTGTACCGGTCTGTTGTACCTTTCCCTTATGGAAAATTACCATCCTGTCGGCAAGGGTGAAGGCTTCTTCGTGGTTGTGCGTGATGAATAGTACTGTAATACCAAGCTCTTTCTGAATGCGTTTTATGGCATCACGCAGTTTTATGCGGACTACCATGTCCAATGCAGAGAAGGGTTCATCAAGCAGGAGTATACTGGGATTGGGAGCAAGGGCGCGAGCCAGTGCTGTCCTTTGTTTTTGGCCTCCGGACAGTTGAGATGGGACTCTATCCTCAAGACCCTCTATCTGCAACAAACGGAGCATTTCCATGGTCCTTTTTTCTTTTTCATCGCTGCTCCATCCTTTTAGTCCATAGGCAATGTTCTTCTTTACATCCATATGGGGAAAGAGGGCATAGTTCTGAAATACATAGCCAAGGCCACGTTCCTGTACTGGGAGGTTTGTTCCCGTTATGGGATCAAAGAACACTCTATCATTTACATGTATCGTGCCCCGGTCAGGTTTGAGCAGACCTGATATACATTGTAATGCGGTGGTCTTGCCCGAACCTGAGCGTCCGAAGAGCACAACAAGTTCATTACCCGCTTCAAATTTGACATCGAGCGTGAAAACAGAATCTTTATCGTTGCCCGCGTTCTTTCTATAGTACTGCTTCGTGAGGTCTACTTTGATGCTCATGTGCTACTTTCCTTTGTTGTATCCATCACTGGTCATATCTTCCATCGACGGGTCAGTGTTGCAGTGATGGCCATCGATAGCATGGAGATCATTACCAGAATGACTACGAGCAGGTTGGCAAGGTCGTTGTCCCCTCCCTGGAATGCACTATATATAGAGATCGCCATGGTGTTCGTTTTTCCGGGGATGTTACCGGCAACCATCAATGTTGCACCAAATTCCCCAACAGCCCTTGCAAAGCTTAGTATGATACCTGCTAATATTCCATTCCTTGCGAGGGGTAGTGTAATGAACAGCGCGGTCTCGAGTTCTTTTCTTCCAAGGGTATATGCTGCATATTCAAGGTCCCTGTCAACGGCTTCAATGGCAGCTGTGGCAGTTTTTACCATCAGTGGGAGGGACATGACAAATGCAGCGATAGCTGCTACCTGCCAGGTGAAAAGCATGGTCTGTCCCGTGGTGTCGTAAACTATCTTTCCGATGATCCCATAATTCCCAAGAAGGATCACTAGGAAGTAACCTGTCACGGTAGGTGGAAGTACCATGGGCATGGTTATTAGTGCATCCATTAACCATTTTCCTTTGAACTCCCTCCTGGCAATGATGTAGGAGAGCATGGTTCCCAGTATAGCCACTATTATGGTAGATACTACAGATATCTTCAGTGTAATTATCAGAGGGAACCATATCTGCTCAAACATCATCTATCTTCCTTATTTTTCAGCAGGGATGGAGAATCCATAACTTTCCAGTATGGTCTTACCCTTATCACCTGTGACAGTGTCGATGAAGAATTGTGCCTGTTCGCGGTGCTGTGTCGATGCTATCATAGCTATGGGGTAGCTTATTGGTGTGGTCACAGGTACCGATGTTATCACTTCGATGGTGCCACTCTTTGAGGACGATGCATCTGTGGAGAATACAAATCCTGCATCGGCTTCTCCTCTTTCCACATATACCAGTACCTGCTTTACGTTCTCACCCATGAGCATTTTGCCTGATAAGCCATCCCACATACCCTTATTTGTAATTGCTCCTTTTGCATACTTGCCCACAGGTACTGATTCTGGATTACCTATTGCGATCTTCTTTACCTCTGGCTTTTTCAGGTCCTCGACAGCAGTGATCTTGTGTGCATTGCCTGTTGGGACTATGAGGACCAGTGAATTCTCAACGAAGTCCTTTCTAGTATTGTTATAGATGAAGCCTTTTGAGGCAAGGGTGTCCATTTGGTCCTGTGCCGCAGATGCAAATACATCTATGGGAGCTCCTCCTTCTATCTGGTTCCTGAGGGTGCCGGATGCTGCAAAGTTGCAGACCACGTCAATATCCGGTCTATCCTTCTCTACTACTTTTTCTATCTCTGTGAATGCTTCTGTAAGACTTGCAGCGGCAGATACTGTAACGGTGACTGGCGTTGTTGGTGTCTGCGTTGTGCTGTTGACCTCTGTTCCTTTGTCGGTACATCCACTCACACAAAGTGCGATGCTTAACATGGCCACGATGGCCAAGATCAGTTTCTTGTTGATTGTCATATATTACTACCTTCTTGTCAGGGCGTTATGTACTCCAGGACATAGCGTCTATTGTTTAATATCCTATTATATGAATCTTTCTATTTTCAGATATGGCACAGTTTATCTTTTAATGAGCGGACCTTATCAAAACGAGACTTTCCCATGTTTCACTCACTGTTCGTTTGTATGATAATGATGATAATGATGACTTTCTCAAGTTATTGGTAAAGTATTTATAACTCTTGTCTCATAGGAGAATTGACCAATTTTTTGGAGGACAAAAAATGAAATACCTTAATAGTAAGATGTTCACCTTGATGTTGCTTGCAACATTGGTGCTTGTTGGAACTGCATCCGCTGCAGTTACTGTTGAAGAGGATGTCGACTTTTTCGCAGATCTTAGCGGCATATGGACCTTTGGTAATCCAGCTGTCACGACCGCTAACAGTGGCAAATTCATTACTACGATAAGTGGTACCACATGGACAGATGCTGATGGAAGGCTTGCAGTTTTGAACAGCGGGGACACCATGGTCATCGAGACCACAGAAGCAACAGACACTTTCAACATCGTGTTCGCAAGTGACAAGAACGATGGAATGGCACTCGTCTGTGTAGATGGTGCAGTGGTCTGGGAAGGCGATACTTGGGCAGATGTAGCTACTGGGCAGCCTATCGGAGTCCAGAAAATACGCTCCCTCGAAATAACCGGTCTTGAATCTGGTACACACACCATCACCATCAAGAATCTATGCGGAGTGCAGGCAGAGGATAAGGGCCATGTTACCATCTATAAGTATGGATACAAGCCAGTCCAGCAACCAGAAGAGCCAGAGAATCCCCACCAGGAGATCCCTGAGTTCCCAACAGTTGCACTGCCAGTAGCAGC
>CAZBJM010000045.1:0-3118 GCA_964492225.1 uncultured Methanosarcinales archaeon | reverse complement strand
AATGTATTTATACCTCCAATACATAGTGGTCGTGTTAGCATTTAATACTAAAGGTGAAACATTATGAAATCCATGGATCTTAAAATGGTGGTAATGATGCTACTTGCCATTGTGGTAATGGCAGGCGCTGCATCAGCAGAGGAAGTTGTATTGTTACAGGACACAGACTCATTTGATGGTCTGCCAGGTGGTATATGGACATATGGTAATCCGGAAACTACTACCGTTCACAGTAATAAGTTCATCCCTAAGATAAACGGTATATACACTCCTGATGGGGATGGAAGGGTTGCTATCCTCGTGGCAGGAAGTAACATGGTCATTGAGACAAAAGAAGCTACTGACTCCTTCTATATTGTTTTTGCAAGTGACAAGAACGATGGCAAAGCACAGGTTTCAGTAGATGGGAAGTGTGTCTGGTCAGGTAATACCAAAGCAGACGTATGTCTTGGAAAACCAATAGATGCGCAGAAGATCAGGACACTGAAGATCACAGGTCTTGAGAATAAGGTCCACACTATAAAGATAACGAACTGTGAAGGCATCCTTTTCTGGAACCACGTGACCATCTATAAATATGGCTACATGCAGCCTGCGGTTCCTGAGCAGCCGGACCAGCCTGATCAACCAGAGCTACCCGACCAACCAGAGAACCCTGATCAACCAGAACAACCTGATCAACCAGAGAACCCTCAGGAGATCCCTGAGTTCCCAACAGTTGCACTGCCTGTGGCAGCCATCCTTGGTCTTGCATTCTTCATGCAGCGCCGCAAGGAAGAGTAATTCACAGTGAATGCATGAAGCTCAACGGGCTTCATTCACTTTTTTTAACATGACCAGCTGTTCCTTTGCTGGATACCTCATCATCACTTTCCAGGAAAGACAGGAAGGTCCAGGTCCTTTGATCTTATCAGGGGTTTGGCAAGATGCCGTCTTGCACATGGAGGCACTTCATAGAAGCCCGGTCGTATATCCCTAACTACTTCTACCATCTCTACATCGTTTGACACACAGGTGCATTTCTTGCATCGGTAGCCCTGCCCCACACCTGCTGACTTCATCCTCTTCCCACATGTAGGGCATTTTGGGTTCTTCTTTATGAAGGCAGATGCAAGTGAGATGATCTTGATCTTTTCCAGGTTCAAGGTAGCGTCCATGACACTACCATACACAGCTATCTGGTCTCCCGGTGCAAGTTTGCGTACTGTTTCCCTGAAATTCTTGGTAGGTTCAAAGGCAGCACAATCTATTGTTTTGCCATTTCTGTCCTTCAGTACAAATATGGTATGGCCGCCCTGAATGGTATATGCTGGCGTATCCACTGTCCCCTCCAAGCTATAGGAGTGCATTTCTCGGACATCGTCCACACAAGATGCATTGAGCAGATGCATGTCTGTTCCCTGGTTTGTCTTATAGATGCACCTGCGCTCCACATCCTCGGAAATAACAATGGATGTAGCTTTTTCCACAGCTTCCATTGTGTCTCCCCGAATACCATAAAGTACAGGGTCCGGGGAGCGAGGCACGCATACCACCACCTCATTTGTCCAATCCACCGAATCCCAGGTATCGGGATATGTCTGCGTATCAGCCTCAAAGAGAGAGTCCCGGTCAACAAAGCGCTTTGTTCCCCAATTATCCTTCTTTCTATACGTGAGCAATTCATAGGTATGCTCCCAACGCTGGTCAAGCATTGCACCACATGCGGCAAGCGCACCTATCAATCCTCTTCCATTCTTAAATCCCCGATGCTCAAGTCCAAGGCATCCTATCAGTTCCCTTGCTTCTTCTATTGTAATAACATCGCGCACGGTCCGGATAAAGAACTTTGCAAGTAATGGTTTAGCCTCAGGGAAAAGTCCCTCTCTGATAAACACAACTCCAGGGTTTGTGTTCTCACATTCCATCCTCGACATGGAAGATATCCGCCCTACAACATGCTCGATAAGGCTATCTGGTACATCTGTGCTGAAACACATTGCAATGGCGGCATTACCTCTGGTCCTATATGGTATTGTTGGATTAAGACGAACGAGCAAGGGGGTGCATACACATTCTCCAAAAGCGCCCAGCTCTTCCATCAACAAGGCTCCAAGGTATGTCGTACACATTCCCTCTCTTGAATCCGTGTCATCTATTCCGATGATCACCTTGTTTTGTTTTGCAGCCATGGTTGCCAATCATAGGTATGTCTGCAATATAGAGATAGCGTTTAGTTTGTGGTCCAAGCAGTGCAGGCCCAAAATGGCAAGCTTCACGTGTTGAAAACCAGAACGTTGTTGCCTCGTTCTGGTCATCAGCCATATGTATACATGTTGGGCGCCCAATCAATATTTTACAGGTGACCACATCTTTTCAAGAGGTATGTGGTCACCCATTACTATGCCTCATTCCAATCCTTTCTGTTGTCATGTAGCATCTATTGAGTTTGTCTGATCAGAATTTCGCTTTATATTCTTATCGCTTTTTTAAGCATACTCCATTTCTCACGTTCATTCCTATATACTGTCCGCCCCTCGGGAAAAACGCGCGCGATTGGCGGCTAGCCAGGGGTTGGAATATAAAAAGGTGCCGCGTCTTTCGCTATAGATATAGCACGCGTTTATTGTTAATTGATCATCTGATCAGAAATGGAGGAAATATGAGCTAATTAGACATTCTCCTATTGGATCCAATATACGCAGGATGTACCTTTTATAGACCTTGATCAGAGTATAGATCAAATTTTCATGGTTGTAGAATGAAATATAATATAAAAAGTTCTGCCGGTGGCATGAGCAACCAAGAATCGGAAGTGAGTGTTTAACAATGGATATTCCTTTGATCTATCAAGCCGCATTGTGGGGAGCTTTGTCGGGGAGCGCTTTGCTGATAGGCTCTGCCATGGGCTGTTTCCTAGATTTAAGTTCAAAGATCGTGGCAGGGATAATGGCTTTCGGTAGCGGTGTTTTGATATCGGCTCTCAGCTTTGGCTTAATGGAGGAAGCCGCAAATACGGGAGGCATGGTTGCGACGGCGCAAGGTTTTGTTTGCGGAGCACTGATATATACTGTCTTAAATCGCATTGTCTCTTCTTACGGGGCAAAGCATAGGAAACGTTCCAATAAAGTTGCAAACA
>CAZBJM010000044.1:0-14566 GCA_964492225.1 uncultured Methanosarcinales archaeon | reverse complement strand
GTCTAATAAGTTCATATTTCCTCCATTTCTGATCAGATGATCAGTTAGCAATAAACGCGGCACCCTTTTACAGTCCAATCCGCGGCTCCCCGCCAGTCGCGCGCGTTTTTCCCGAGGGGCGGATAGTATAATAGGAATTGACGTGAAAAATGGAGTATGCTTAAAAAAAGCGATAGGAATATAAAGTGAAATTCTGATCAGACAAGCTCTTTCATGTTTTACTTTGGTACATATCGTTTTTTTCTGTCTTTGTATCGTTTTTCTTCACTTTGGGGCATGTTTGAACAATGTTTATCTCATATCTTTCTATTTCGTATGGACAAAAGTTTATATATCTTGCATATATTATTAGGTATTCCAATATGTAGTAGTAAAGACTACTCACACGGAGGTTCTAGTATCCAATGAAATTAAAGATGTATATCCACGGTGTCAAAAAGAAAAAACATGTAAGCAAAAGTAAGGAAACACTGGCCTTGGACATGAGGAGGTATCGTGGTGTTGGAGTTTAAACTACCACGAAGGACACATCAGAGATTCCGATACTTTCGGACATGGTGCAATTGAGTTCATTGCATGGGTCTTTTTTCAAAGGAGGACCTGAGCTTATTCGTAAACAAAGTGGCTGTAATTAAGAGGAATAACTATGGGAAAGACTATTATCGTATATGGAAGCACTACTGGGAACACATTGACAATGGCTGAGGCAGTTAAGGATGTGTTCGTCAAGCATAAGAAAGATGTCAAGCTGGTCGAAGTAACAGGAATAAAGCCTGTGGACCTTAAAGCCTATGACCTGATCCTTTTGGGGTGCTCCACATGGGGTGAAGGCGAATTGCAGGATGATTTCATATCTTTTGAGCATGAAATGAAGGGTGTGGACCTCAATGGAAAGAAGGCTGCCTGTTTTGGACCTGGTGATAGTGATTATTCTTTGTTCTGTGAGGCTGTCACCATCCTTGAAGGGCGATTGCAGGGCTGTGGGGCCACGATAGTCACAGATGGTCTTAAGATCGATGGCGATGTGGACAGTCAATTGTCAGACACTGAAGAATGGGCAGAAAAAGTTATCAGTTGTACTGCTTGATCTTATTTAGGAGTGGTGTTGGTTTGAGATTAAGTGAAGAGCTCCTGCGTACACATCTCCAGGGCAATATGCAGGTTTTAAGGCATCATATGTATGAATATCAGAAAGGTCTTAGGCACCTTATTTTACATACTACCAGTGCCTGCCTTGAGGGTGAGGTGGTTTGTATCTTGAAAAAGTATGATATGAACTATCTTATCCAGCCCTCCTCGGATCAGAAGATCAATGTCTTCTTTGGAGACCAGAGGTGCATCGATGTACTCAGGGGAATGGGGGGCAAAAAGCTCTCTGACTTCACTGATGAGGAGGATTTCATACTGGGCACCATGCTTGGTTATGATCGCTTGCAGCAATGTGAGCGTTATCTTGAAAGAAAGTATAGAAAGGACATTATTGTGAAAGGTGATATTATGTCAAAGAATGTAGAAGGAAGAAGGAAGAAAGGAACCAAGAATGCACGTATAGTTCAGAACTGCGATGACGATGCTGACTACATGCCTATCTTGCAGGGGATAATTAACACCCGTTGCAATTATGATGGCGGCAAGATCGAAGGGTTGCTGGAGCATTGATCCTCACTCCGGCACTTTTTATTTCTTTTGTATTTTTGTCTTCTTCTGATCAGACGGTCATTCTTTATTTCAAAACCGAGTGCACTTATAGTCAAACACGGACCCTTCGCCACATGCGCGCGGGTTTTGATTGGGCAACTCAATAATACTATTGAAGTGGGCGCAAAAATACCTTATGCTGAAAAATGAGCAAAGGTTATAAAGCGAAATTCTGATCAGGCATTCTCTTGCAGTATCGCCTATGTGGAGACTACCAGACAACATTTCGGAGAAACTGTTTTATTCTTGAGAAAAATTATTCAGTTGCAAATGGAACTTGTTAGTGGTTAGGCAGTCCACGTCGTCTGGTAGTTATAGCTACAATGTTTTGTTCATATATAACGATTTCGTAGTATCTATCTTATTTATGACATGTTACTTTCTTAGGAGCCCATGACCTTACCTATATGTGTTAGGCTTGTTTATTTGTATACCTATTTATTATTCATTACTCTAACAGATTTATACATAACTATCTATTATCAAATAATTATAGATGTTATGGTCTCTGTTTTAAGTTGCCTGTATCGGGCATGTCAAGTGGTGAGTATGATAAAGAATCGTAGACTTTCAGTAGTTTTAACATGTTATATGGTATTGATATTGTTTGCAGGGATGTCTCCTGCACTGGCAAATGAAAGTACCATTGTGGCAAAGACGTTCAGTGATCCATCAGGGCAATATGTTTTTATTAATGTCCCCGATGGCTTGTATGACATCACAGCTGTAAAGTGGCTGGATGCAATGGGACGGTGGTTTACAGGTAATGCTTCTGTACAGGTGTCGGATGGTAAGGGCATTTCGGACATGGATATCACCATGTCATTAGCCGATGAGGCCTTTGCAAGTAAATTGAACGGTACAGTGGGTTCTGCATCCGTACCTGTTCTCAGTGGCGATGCTACCATTTCTGGCAGGGTCATCGCAAGATCTCCACATGGGGTCATAGGGTTTGATGGTGCACTGCTTTCAATTTCAAAGCAGGCCGAGCAGCCCTCCTCTCCAAGCAAGCAGCAGATCAATATCCTTTTCATATTGCATGAGCGCACATCTATCCATTGGTATTATCTTGAAGAAGCAATGAAGGACCTCGTGTTGAATAACACCCATATCGACCTTACTATCTATGATCCGGTCGAAGCAGCTGCAAACGACCTTAGTTCTTTTGATATAATAGCACTGCAACATGTACAATTCCGTCCGGACATCCAAGAGCGTCTGGATGCAGCTAATCATACTAGCAAGATCGTCTATATCTCCGATAAAGCTAGCCTGTGGACTACAAATGTGGATCAGAAGGTCAGTACGCATGCATATTCAAAGTACTGGGTGCCAAGTGGTACTGAGAACCACCGTAACCTCCTTGTATATCTGGCTGTTGAGCTCAAAGGTGCAAAAGAACATGTGAATCCAGGTATCGCACTTTCACAGGACGGTATCTTCCACCCGGACTACAAGGCAAAGTTCCAGCCATGTAACGATGGTCTGTTCAAAAACATATCATCATATATGGAATGGTACAAGGGCGAGGGTAAATACAATCCAGGGATGCCAACAGTTGGACTTTCCATTTCTGGTTATTACTATGCCAATGGATATAATCTGGATGACTGGATAGCGCTCATAAGGGAATTTGAAGGAAGGGGTGTAAATGTTATACCTATCCTGGATAAGACCGATGCCCTTCAAGTGTTCTTTGATGAGGAGAGCAACAGTTCCAGAGTTGACATAGTGCTGGCATATATGGGTACTTTCCATGGGACCTCAGCATTCAATACAAGTAGTATCGATGAGAGGAAAGCAATGATAGCTCATCTGGGTGTTCCATGGATAAACTGCATAACAACAAGTCAGACACCCGATGAATGGAATAGTTCAAAGACCGGTATCCCTGCATCCTATACTGGTTGGGCTGTTGCACTTCAGGAAGCTGAGGGGCTGATAGAGCCTATTGTAATTGGTGGTACCATCGATGATGAGGTCACTGGCATCAAGCTTAAGGTCGCAATACCCGGCAGGGCGCAATATGTTGCAGACAGGGCTTTAAAATGGGCTGCACTCAAACGTCTTGACAATGGGCAGAAAAAGGTAGCTTTCATCTATTATTCCTATCCTCCTGGAAAATCAGAGATTGGTGCAAGTTATATGGACGTTCCTCGGACACTTGAGACCCTGCTCAATAGCATGTATGATGCCGGCTATGATCTGGGTCCAGGTTTCACCAAGTATGACATAGGCAACAGGAATGACTCCTTATCCAATAAGGATAGTATTGTTGAACAGCTTATAAGCAGAGGAAGGAATGTAGGCACTTGGGCTCAGGACGATGTGAACCTGCTCGCTGAAATGGATGCTATTGGACTTATCCCAGAAAGCAAATATAGGGAATGGTTCAGTGAGCTGCCATCTGATATGCAGCAAAGCGTCATAGATGTTTGGGGAGATGCACCTGGTGATCAGATGGTGTATGTTGCACCGGATAATGTCAGGTATCTCGTTATACCACATATCCGTTATGGTAACATCCTGCTTGCACCTCAGCCTTATAAAGGCTATCAGAACAACGAGAAGATGTTGTATCACAACACCAGCATGCCACCGAACCATCAGTACGTAGCGTTCTATCTTTGGCTCAAAAAAGAATATGATGCATCAGCACTGGTACACGTTGGTACTCACGGTACTCTGGAATGGTTACCGGGTAAAGAGTTGGGACTTTGTAGTAATTCCTGGCCGGAAGCTTTGATACAGGACCTTCCAAATCCATATATCTACATTGTGGATAATGTCGGTGAAGGTACACAGGCCAAAAGGAGGGCTTACTCTGTCATTATCGACCATATGACGCCTCCCTTTGTCCCATCCGGACTTTATGGGAACTATTCAAACTTGCACCAGGCATTGCATCTGTATATGACCTCCAAGGATAACAACAACACAGCCCTTATGGATCAATATATGGCAACAAGTGTTGGTATCATCAAGGACATGAAGATGGATAAGGACCTGGATATCGTGGTCTCTGAATATATGGACCATGGGGACTTTGAGTCCATCGTGGTACACGGAAAGGTGCATGACCATCTGCATGATATGATGTATGCCAATATACCATTCGGCCTGCACATCTTCGGAACACCCATGTCTGATGAGGCTGCGGTTATTTTGGTCAGGGGTATGCTTGGCAGTTCCTTCATAGAACATGTCCAGGCAGTGAATGCCTCGTGTGATGGTCATGATGAGGAACAGTTCAATACCAGTGATTCTTTCAGATTGCTCTATAGTGTACTGGTAGATGGAAAAGACATCCAGCAGGCACAGCAGGATATACTTGGTGCCTCATCTGATGATGTTAAAAATGACCTGGTACTTGCAAAGGAGTATCACCGGAACATTCTTTTATCTCCGACCAGTGAGATCAATGGGCTTTTAACATCCCTGGATGGTAAGTATGTTGCTCCATCGGTAGGTGGTGACATGTTGCGTTCTCCAGAGGTTTTGCCAACAGGTAAGAACTTTTACTCCTTTGACCCAAGGCTTATCCCTACAAAGGAGGCATATGCCATAGGAGCGAAGACCACGGATCAGTTCCTTGTCAACTACTATGAGACGCACGGCTGTTTCCCTGAGAAAGTGGCTGTGGTGCTCTGGGGCATTGAGACCATGCGTAACCATGGTGTTCCTCACTCCCAGATGCTTTATCTTATGGGTGTTGAGCCTAAATGGAGCAAGAATGGAAGAGTTACTTATTACACATCTTCTAAGGAAAGTGACCTGCGCCTCCTGACAGACTCCGAGCTTACTTTGCGTCTTAGCAACGGTACTGTGGTCAAACGACCGAGGATAGATGTCATTGGACATAGTTCAGGTCTGCACCGGGATCAGTTCCCTTGGCAGATGGCACTCCTTGATGATGCGGTAAGGCTTGTTGCAAAACTTGAAGGTCCTGAGGATATGAATTTTGTGAAAAAGAATTCACAGGAGCTAAAAGCATATTATATGGACATGATGAAGGAAGCCGGTGTCGTGCCAGATGAGGCTGAAGCTGAAATGCTTTCAATGTCTAGGATATTTGCCCCTCCAGAATCAGATTATGGGGTACGTATCGCCGATGCTGTAGGTGCAAGTGATAGCTGGGACAACACGGACAAAATAGCTGACCAGTTCATTGACAGGTCAGGTAACATATACGTGAAAGGGGAAATGTACACAAGTCCTTTGATATCAGGTTCCAGTGTTCTCAAAGCCTCTTTGAAAGACACGGATGCTGCTTTCTTTATACGTAGCAGTAACCTTTATGGTGTGCTCACTGGAGATGATCCCTTCCAGTATTTCGGAGGCCTAAGTCTTGCCATCTCCCGTGTCAGTGATGGTGCTCGCCCAGAGATGTGGGTGACAAACGCAAGGAATACAGGCAATCCACAGATGCAGACCTTGAAGGAGTTCATGAACCTTGAGAAGAAGACCCAGATGTTCAATCCCAGGTACATAAGTGGCATGATGGAGCATGGTTATGCAGGTGCTAATAAGTTGTCTGACCATCTGACCAATCTCTGGGGTTGGGACGCTGTGGACTCTCGTTTTGTGAGCTCAGATGACTGGAACGAGGTCTATGATGTCTACGTTCTGGATAAGTATGATCTTGGGACAAAGGAGTGGTTCAATACCAATAATCCCTGGGCCCGTCAGAACATGCTTGCACAGATGTTGGAGGCTAATAGGAAAAAGGATGTTGATGGTGATCCATATTGGAGTGCACCGGATGATGTGATATCCTCTCTAGCATCCGAGTACACACAGTCTGTACAGCAGTATGGTCCATGTTGTTGTATGCTGTGTTGTAGCAATGCACTTCTGGATACCTATGTCCAGGGCATTCTAACGGTCCCAAGCATAACTCCTGAACCAAAGACCAGCTCGTCTTCCAGTAGCAGTTCGACAGGTACTATGAGCATTGTAGATGCAGCCTCGCTGAGCAGTAGTTCAGGAACTTCAGGTAACCAGACCATGAGCACTGACGGTGGATATGGTACTGAGGGCACAAAGACCGATGTACTCCGTTCAGCGGATAATTATGTCAGTGGATATGAAATGCAAGCTGTGGGTAATAGTGCTGAGCAGAGCTCCTCATCTCTATCCTTTTCCGGAGCATCACTGTTGGCCACACTGTTTGTCTTACTGGCAGCCGGTGCTATCTATATGGGGTTCAGGAAGAAGTGATAGTCGGTTTCAGGCACCCTTCCCTTCCCGGGTGCCTTTTTTTATTATAATCCCAATTTTGACAGTATTATTTGTGTTGAACTGCCTCTCTCTTTTTTGGTTTCATCCAAGTTCGCCTTCTTTATCTTATCTTTTAGGCAACGGCCAAAGTATCGCCACACCTGGCGGCAGGCATCGCGCGCGTAAAAATGATGGGGGCCTGTAGAATGATCATGTTTTTACGGCGGGGTTTGTAAATTCAACAGATGACATCATTTTTTTGAGCAAGGTTAAACGAACAAATTCTGGATTAATTTGCAGAAATCGCATCCTTTTTGAGATTAAAAATGGAAGAAAACGAAGAGATCTACACGAAATACTTAAAACTATTGAAATTTGGTTCTAAATTGTAGGATACTACTGTTCAGATCATGGTTTACATCCCAATTCCCATGAGCTTGTCCATGATTTATTAAACACTATCGGTTGCTCTATTTTTATCGTTTTAAATATAGTTTTGTTTTCTAAAAATACCTGAAAAACTGGTATTGTTAGGATAGTTGTTTAATATACCTAACATTGATTACTAACTCAAACTTAAGTTCATTTATAGAACATATCTTTGTCAAGTGATACCATCTGCGCATACTATCTATTCAGTATCCATGGTATCCTTTTTTTAAGATCGGTCAAAGTGGTGAAAATGGTACGGAATCATAAATGTTCAATAACTCTGAAATGCTTCATGGTAATCTTGCTGTTTGTAAGTATGCCTGTTGCATTAGCGCATGAAGATGTCCTTGTGGCAAAGACCAGAAGTGATAGTGCAGGCAACTATGTCTTTGAGAATGTCCCAGATGGGAGCTACACACTGGTTGCTGTGAAATATATTGGTGCTATGGGTAAATGGCTCAATGGCACAAGCGAGGTGCTGATATCCGATGGTAAGGCCGTCACAGATGTCAATATCACACTCGCTGTGGGAAATGATAGTGATGCAAGTATCAATGCTTCTATCGCTGATGCAAATTTACAGGCCACGACAGGCATTGCCAGTATATCTGGGACCAGTATTGGGTCCATGGCTCCAGGCTCTGTGTTTGGTATAAAGGATGCAAGCATCGGTCTTTACAAAAAACAGGACAACTCTACAGAGGCACCTGCATCCGATGACAAAGACGATGCAAGTGTTGGGATAAAGAAGGTGCTTGTGGCAAAGACCCAGTGTGATGCATCCGGTGCTTACTCCTTCTCCAATGTACCTGATGGTAATTACACTATCGTTGCAGTGCGCTTTGTGTCTGGTATGGACAAATGGCTAAACGGCACAACCCAGGTCATGGTGTCCGGTGGGCAGAGTGCAAGTGATGTGAACATCAGCCTCGCTTTTGGAAATGAAGAGGATGCTGCTATCAATTCTTCCATGCATGATGCAAGTTTGAAGGTCATGGTCGGCAGTGGTAGTATATCCGGGACCGTATCCATGGGTAAAGGGGCTTTTGTTGGGCTCTATGAGGAACAGGACATTTCAGTGATACCAGATCTTGATGAGGCCGGGGTCAATAAAGTCCTGGTGGCAAAGGCATACAGTGATAGTTCTGGTAATTTCAGTTTTGCCAATGTACCCGATGGTAATTACACGCTCTTTGCAGTGAGATCAGCAATGGGTAAATGGCTCAATGGTAGCGTTGACCTTAGGATAGTTGATGGCAAGAGCCTTTATGATGTCAATATCAGTCTTTCCACAGGAGATGATGGAGTTGATGGGGACCTCAATATCTCACTTGCAGATGCAAGCTTCCCCGCTATGGATGGCGATGCAACGATATCCGGAAGGACCATCGCATCCATGGTACCGGGTTCAGTTATGAGTGTAAGGGGAGTTAGTATTGGTCTTTACAAAGAGCAAGAAGATACTCCTCCCACTCCCAAAAAAGAGCTTAATGTCATCGGGGATCCAAAAATAGCATTTGTTGTAGTGGGTGATGACTTCATCTACATGCTTAAGAAAGCAAGTGAGAACTTGGGTCTGAAGGAGAAGGGGGTCAACGTATCAGTTCATACCTTCTCTCGTCAGAGGACCATCAACGTATCCTATCAGGACCTGCCAGAGGATCTGAGCTTTTATGACCACGATGTCGTGGTGCTTGGTTACGTGGGGCCCCATGCATTTATGGGCGATAGTGTCAAGGAACAGGTAGCCAGGATCGTCAATACCACACATAAGGATACTGTTATCATTGACTTCATGGACCTTGGTCATGGTAAGAATGTAGATCTCAAACAGCACCCGGAACTGAAGGAGTACTGGGACACCTGGAGGGTGGTTAATGCCGAAAGGATGCTCACCTATATCCTGGTGAAGTTCTGTAATGCAGAAGGTACGATAGAACCTGTTGCTGATGTACCAATGCCTGGTATATATCATCCAGATTCAGATATGCCCTTTGAGGACATAGGGTCATATCTGGCATGGTATTCTACAAATGATGGGACACATCATGTGTATGATCCTGCCAATCTGACCGTAGGGATCCCGTTCCGTATCAATTTCAATGGAATGGTGGGTAACCGCGCCATCAATCATGTTATCCACGAGTTCGAATCCCGTGGTATCAATGTTATTCCTGTATACATGCACTGGGTCATCTATACTTCCGATGCACCCAAGCTCTTCAAGCATGAAGGCAAATGGCTGGTAGATGCTTTTGTGGACATGGGCTCAGGTGTAATGTTGGGTGATATGGTGCACAAGACAGCTTATCTTCAAGAGGCAAATGTGCCTGTGATCAACGCCATACAGCTGGAATGTACCATAGATGAATGGGAAAAGAGCACAACCGGTAGTGACTACAGGTTCCATTATCAGATCCCTATCATGGAAATTCCAGGGCAAATAGATTCCATAGTGGTAAGCGGTCTTAAGTATGACTCCGATTATGGCGTCATGATGGACGAACCCATACCAGCCCAGGTCAATTGGATGATAGACCGTACGGTCAAATGGGCCACTCTGAAAAAATTGCAGAACGAGGACCGCAAGGTTGCCATTATCTACTATCACAATTCTCCAGGCAGGGATGGTGCTATGGTAGCAGCCAATCTGGATGTTGCACCCAGTATCTCCCACTTGCTGGAAGCAATGAACAACAGTGGCTATGATCTTAATGGACCTGTTCCTGATCAGAAAGAGGTTTTAAGACTTGTACTTGAACAGGGACGCAATATTGGTGCTTGGGTGCCCAATGAGCTTGAGACTATCGTTAGTACCAATGAGGTCGTCCTTTTGCCAGTGGATGAGTATCTGGACATGTTCAATAAATTGCCCGAGAAGGCCAGGAAGGATGTCATCGACGTATGGGGCGAGGCCCCTGGGGATGTCATGGTCTACCAGAACGAGAGTGGCAAGTATTTTGTGTTCCCAAAGGTAAGTCTTGGTAATATTATCTTGGCACCACAGCCAACCCGTGGCGCTTCTAACAACACGTCCATGATGTATCATGACCAGACAATGCCCCCAAGCCATCAGTACATTGCTTTCTATCTGTGGTTGCAACATGAGTATGATGCTGATGTGGTCGTACACTTTGGGCAGCATGGTACACAAGAGTGGCTCAAAGGCAAAGGATGCGGTCTTTCAGCAACCGAGGACTGGCCAGCCCTTACCATCGGGGACATGCCCGTTGTGTATATTTACAACGTAGCAGGCATATCCGAGGGTGTCGTTGCAAAGAGGAGGGGCAATGCTGTGATAGTGGACCATGCCACACCAGCAATTATAGAAGCCGGACTTTATGGTGATCTGTCGAACATACACCAGGAGATCCATCTGTATACCGAGGCGGACCAGACAAATGATCCAGTGAAACAGGAGCACAGGAAAATAATAATAGAATATTATGAAAAGCTTGGCTTGGAGCATGAACTGGGTCAGTCCGTATCCAATATGACCGCAATGAGCGAGGAGGACTTTGAAGCCTTCGTCATTACAGGTGCCCTGCATAGCTACCTGCATGAAATATCCTCTGAATACATGCCATATGGTTTCCATATCCTGGGTCAGACCCTAGAAGGAGAGGGCTTTGTATCCATGGTAAAGTCCATGCTTGGTAGTAATTTCATAAAGAACATTGCACAGGTTTATGGTGATAAGGATGATCTTGAGGCAGCTCACTCGCCAAATCTTATGGACAGGATGCTTGCGGACCTTCTATTGAACAATACTGCTCCCGATGCTGTCATCAAGAAGCATTTGAACTGTGATCCAGTTGATTCCTCCGAGGTCATAGCCTCTACCATCTCTGATGACCAGGGTCATTATTCTTTCAATAACCTATCTGCCGGGGAGTATTCTGTACTATTTGCCAATGCTATCCCTGGAATGGGAGGCAGGATCGTTTACAAACAGGGGGATGCGAGGTTTGCACTTGATATGGATAAGGTCCAGGACCTTGAAATGTTGAGTTCCGATGAGACGGGGTTTGCCAATGTCAAGGCCTATGCGGGGAATGCATCCATTTCCGGTCAGGTGTACTACATATCAGGTATGGACAATAGTAGAAGGAACACTTCTGATGCAAGGGTCCTGCTTATGAATAAGTCGGTGATTGCTGAGACCAGTACTGATAGTAAAGGATATTTCACATTCAACAACCTGGCAGAAGGTGATTACAGGGTTGTTGCCTATAAGGCACTTCCATACATGGGTGGCTCCTTCATCTATAAGAAAGGAGAACTCATGATGCGGTCCGGTACTTCAGGTTCTATTGAAGACTTTGTTCTTGGTAGCTCCAATAAAGAAGAAGTAGATTCTTTTGAATCCTTGCGTGGCAATTTCTCCCTATCCGGTCAGGTGTACTATCTTTCCGGAATGGACGGAAGCCGGAAGAACTCCACAGGTGCGACGGTCGTTCTGATCAAGCACACTGAAGAGGATGTACCAGGCATGTCTGCTGTCAGGCAGGACCTTGAAAAGGCGCTTAGGTATGCAGCCGATCTAAAAGGTTGCGATGTAGAGATACCCAGGGTGCTCAGTGCCCTTGAAGGAGGATATATACAGCCCGGTCTTGGTGATGACCCAACAAGGAGTCCTCATGTATTGCCAACCGGTCGCAATTTCTATTCCTTCAATCCAAACATCGTACCTCCAAAGGCGGTCTGGAACTCTGGTGTAAAACTTGCAGATGAATTCCTTGAAGAATGGAAGGCAAATAACAATGGTGAGTATCCAAAGAAACTTGCTTTTGTGCTCTGGTCAGCCGAGACCATGCGTCATAAAGGTATCATGGAAGCTGAGATCCTATATCTGATGGGTATGCAACCGGTGTGGGATGGCTCTGGTAACTTCGTTGATGTAATGCCGATACCGGACGATGAGATGAAACACCCTCGCATCGATGTTGTTATCACAATGACCGGTGTGTACAGGGAGACCTGGAAGTTGCAGGTAGATATGATGGATAGGGCTGCAAGGAGGGCGGCAGGTCTTAATGACAGCACTGTACCAAACTATCTGAAACAGAACTCAAAGGATATCTATGATATGCTCATGACAAGCGGGAATTACACCCAGGAGCAGGCCAAGTCTTTGTCCGAGTCACGTATATTTGGTCCACCGTCCGGTTCATGGGGCGTAGGTGGTATGATAGCTGCAACATCCCGCAGTGACACCTGGGACAAAGAGCAGGAACTTGCAGACCTCTACATGCGTTCTATGTCCAATATATATGGTGAGAAGGTCTGGGGGGAGCAACACACAGATGTGTTCAGGCAGATGCTAAGTGGTACTGAGTCTGTGCTGTTTAGCAGAAGTGGTAATGCAGGCCGTGGAACAAGCAGTGTGGTATTTGATCACGTCTACGAGTTCTTCGGAGGGCTTGGCATGGCAATCCGTAACATTGATGGCAAGACCCCTGGGATGTATGTTGTCAACCTGAAAGACTCTGGTAATATGAAGACGGAGACCCTCGAGGCATTCCTTGCCCGGGACATGCGTTCTACCTATTACAACAGCAAATGGGTTGAAGGTATGATGAAGCACGGATATGCGGGAGCACAAGAGTTTGAGAGTGTGCTGGACGACCTCTGGGGCTTGCAGGTGACGGTCCCCGGTGCTGTGACAGATGATATGTGGAAGACGATGTACGATATCTATGTTCAGGACAAGTATGCTCTGGGTACAAAGGAGTGGTTCAACGATAACAACCCCTATGCACGTCAGACCATGCTTGCGAGGATGCTCGAGGCAACAAGGAAGCAGGATGCAGATGGTAATCCTTACTGGTCTGCCTCACAAGAGGTCATAAGCTCACTTGCTGCTGAATACCAGCAATCCAAAGAGCAGTATGGGCCATGTTGTTGCGCACTTTGTTGCAGCAATATGATGCTTGATTCCTATGTCCAGGGTATTGTCACCCTCCCCGGAATGACCCCTGAGCCAAAGACCAGCACATCGTCCAGTAGCAGCAAGACAGGTACAATGAGCATTGTAGATGCTGCTTCATTGAGCAGTAGCTCAGGGTCTTCAGGTAACCAGACCATGAATGCTGAAGGAGGATATGGGACGGATAGTTCACAAGCTGCACCTCTGCGCTCCCATGATAACTATGTTTCAGGCTATGAGATGCAAGCTGTAGAGAATTCACCAACCCCTTCATCATCCATGTCCTTCTCTGGTGCATCCTTCCTTGCAACCGTTTTCGTATTGGTGGCAGCCGGTGCCATCTATATGGGATTCAGGAGGAAGCAGTAAGGAGACCCCATATTTCAGGCACTCTTCATTCAGAGTGCCTGTTCTTTTAGAATAGTACTTAGATCTATAGAATTACAAACAGTTTATATAATATCCAATATCATATAGAGGAATAGAAAATGGACATAGTTTATGCTATTGTAACAGGTATCCTTTTCTCCGTACTTGTATTCGGGGTAAAGACAGGTGCAGGTTGTGGGTTTTCGAGCATAGGTCGTCGGAAAGTTTTGCTTTTGGGTTTCTCATACTTTCTCATATCTGTGTTAATGGGTGCTCTCACGGGCTATATCGACATGTCAGGCCTTGAGAGCATAGCTGGAATGGGAATGGCTGTACACTCAGTTCTTGCCCTTTTGCTAATTGGGGCTGGGATATACACCAGTAAGAAGTGGAACTGTGGCTGCGATGTATCGAAGCACACCTTTCTTTTCCTTTCCCTTCCCTGTCCGGTATGCCTTGCAGCACTTTTCCTTTCATGCATGGTGCTTGCAACAACCCTTGAAGTAGGGGGCCTATGGATAGGAGTACTTGTGGGGCTTGTCTTCTTCCTTGCTGTGATATGCTCATCGTATCTGTTCAGGAAGATGGGGAAAAAGCCCGATACCTTGGGTGGTATCATGCTTTTTCTGGGCGTGTTCTATCTTATGGGCGTATTGCTCATTCCCGCTTTCATTAAGACTCAATCGATGTATGTAGCCCCTTTGGAGGCAGGGACACAGTTCGCTTTCCCCCTTGTCGTAATAACTTTGTTCATTTTTGGCGGTTTTATTTTTAGCCGCATGAGAGGTCAATAAAATGTCTGCAACATCTTCCTTGTTCAATGTAATGTTCACCTTCTCAGATTCACTGCTCTACCCAGTGACCCTGATACTCATGCTAATGGTAGTGCATGCCCTGGTGCTCATCGGTGAGTTCCTC
>CAZBJM010000043.1:0-14653 GCA_964492225.1 uncultured Methanosarcinales archaeon | reverse complement strand
CCGTGATTTGTTTTTGGAGTGGAAACATAGTTATCATTTTGGCGCATAAGTGAGGTAAAAGGTATCCAAGTTCGTTCTTCTATCACAGAACAGGTGGCACATTGGTGCACGCCCGCGAAAACTTTGGCACTGCATTGGCTATTTGGTTTTGGCGGCGCACTTTTTTTGAAAATACAAGCTTTACAACTATTGTTATGCGTAGTACACTTGGCTTATTTAGCCGATATGTATCAGAAATAATAAGGATTTAAAAAAAATAGAAACTTTGATGCTCCACAAGGGAGCAAAAAAGTATCATTTCAAAAGCGTTTTAAGTTCATCATCTGATAGAGGATAGTGCAGAAAATCTGCATAGAACTCCTTTGTCAATGCTTCGATATCTATGTCCTCATAGACCTCTGGGTAGATCTTCTTTGCTGCCCAAGCAGTTCCAAGGACAAGATGGGGACCGGGTGGTCTATCGATCCAGCTAAATGGATTATTTGGCGCAAGATAGACACGTTTTTGTTTAACTGCGCTTATTTCAGCCCAGAGGGGATCAGAATATACTTTTGCGTAAAACTCCGGATTCATAGTTATGATCACCTCGGGTTTCCATTGCACGACCTGTTCTATTGAAACCGGTGTACCTGCCCCCATATTCAGTTTACAATCGGCAATATTTATGCCACCACACAGATCAATGGTTTGAGAGTGTATTGAATTGGGTGGATCTGTTGTAAGACCATTTGCACCACCTGCATAATATACACGAACTCGCTTTTCTGGGGGAATCGATGCAGCCTTAGCTTTAATATCCCCTAGCACTCTTTGATTGAAGTTAACAAGCTTCTGTGCTTGTTCTTCTTTTCCCAGTAGTTTCCCCATAAATAGTGTCGCAGGTACAGATCTCTCAGTATAGATCAAATTTTCATCAATGGCAACTACAGGTATCGATCCTAATTTTTCTTGCCGAAGCTTAATAGTTTCACTATTGCTGCCAGCGGTTGTAAATCCTTCAAAGACAATATCGGGATCATTTTCTATGAAAGTTTCATAGCTACCCCAGTTTCCAATTTTTGGAAGCTCAAGATATTCTTTTGGGATGAATATGGGGTCGTGTTTCGGCATAAAGTTCCACGCACTTTGTTTCTCAGGCGCCAACATATAAAGAAGCATAGTCGTAGGAGGTGCAGAAGTAACTACACGGGTCACGTTTTTTGGAACAGTTACAGTTCTACCTAACATATCAGTAATTTCCATAGTTTCTGATCCGACAGGTGATTCAGTTGCCTCTTCTGTACATCCACATGCAAAGAACGACAAAATAATTGTAATAAGTACAATTGTCATTTTTTCTTTTTTATTCAAACCAATATCCTCCTTGATCTATATTAGTAATCTCAACAGCAAACACTCTTATTTAATATCTACTTAGCATATACTCCTATATTTTTAATATTTTTATGTGCCGAGATAGATGATGTTTATTCAGTTTATAATAAATATTGTTAGTAAAAAACCTTTTATATATCTACCTCTATCCTAAGGTACCCTTCAATGAGATATAATGTTTACGCGTATCATTAGGAGCATTCTATGGTTAATTACAAACGCATTGGGATTTTTTTACTTTATCTATCACCGCTTGCATTGCTCGTTGCTTCTTTTTTTATAGGAAGATACGAGATCCCACCGGCTTTGATAGTTGATGATCTGATCAAAACGGTCCTGTACATTGTAGCCGATGGTCCAAAACCAGTATCAACTCAGCATACGGTTTTATTTAATGTCCGCTTTCCTCGGATAATTGCTGCATTATTAGTTGGTTCGGCTCTTTCTTTATCAGGTGCGGCTTTCCAAGGGGTTTTCAAAAACCCTCTTGTTTCGCCAGATATATTGGGCGTCGCGGCAGGTGCTGGTTTTGGAGCATGTTTTGCAATATTGACATTTAAAAGCTATCTAGCCATCCAGTTTTTTTCGTTTGTGTTTGGCTTACTTGCTGTATTTATGGTCTTATCCCTCGGACGAAAGAATATGGGCACAAGCACTCTTTCTTTTATTCTATATGGAATTGTAGTAGCATCGGTATTTAATGCATTCATTTCAATTGCAAAGTATGTGGCCGACCCATTTAATGAACTTCAAGCGATCGTCTTTTGGTTAATGGGGAGTCTTACTAATATACGTATCATTGACCTTTACAGCATTTTTCCACCCATATTCATTGGTTCACTTATATTGTACTTATTAAGGTGGCGTATCAATATACTCTCACTTAATGAGGATGAAGCTAAGACCCTTGGAATAAACGTAGCTAAAATGCGTTTGATCGTAATAGTATGTGCAACGCTTATAACTTCTGCAGCAGTTAGCGTTAGTGGTATAGTTGGCTGGGTTGGACTTGTTGTTCCACATATTTGCAGAATGATCTCAGGTCCAAACTACAATACTCTTGTACCTCATAGTATTGTACTCGGTGCCTCATTCATGCTTATTGCGGACACTATTGCACGTTCAATTACCGTCACAGAGATCCCACTCGGAATTATAACGGCTTTAGTGGGTGCACCACTCTTTGCATATCTACTTGGAAGGGGGCGGATGGGATGGAATTGATCCTTGACGTAGATTCTATTTCTTATTCATATGGAGAAAAAGCAGTATTCGAAGATATTTCATTTTCACTCAAAAAAGGTGAAGTGATGTGTATCCTTGGTCAAAACGGTGCAGGAAAGTCTACTCTTATTAAATGCATCAGTGGAGTTTTCAAGCCAAAAAAAGGAAAGGTGCGTATAATGGGTCAAGATACAGAAGAACTTGGTGCAGGAAATATTGCCCGCTATATAGGATATGTGCCACAACAAAGTGAACTTGTATTTCCGTTCACGGTGCTTGATTTTGTTGTTATGGGTCGCACTCCTCATCTCTCTGTATTTTCATCCCCCGGTGAAAAAGATATAGAAATTGCAAGACGCTCCCTTGAGATGACTGGAACAGCTTATCTTGCTGAACGAACTTTAAACAGTTTAAGCGGTGGTCAGCGGCAGATGATCTTCATTGCAAGAGCTCTTGCTCAAGAACCGGCTTTACTTTTATTGGATGAGCCGACATCTCATCTTGATTTTGGTAATCAGGTCATTGTGCTTGAGATGGTGCAAAAGCTTGCAAGGTCAGGCATTGCAGTCTTGATGAATACCCATACCCCCGATCATGCATTTTTGATAGGTAACAGTGCAGCAGCCTTGTCAAATAAAGAATTAATTGCAATTGGGGCTGTTGATGAGGTAGTAAATAGTGAGGTGATGTCTTCAATTTATGGAGTTTCAGTGTCGGTATGCGACATAGAGGACATGAAGAGAAAAGTTTGTGTTCCTCAGTGGCAAAGTTAGACGAACTTTCTGCATATTTAAAAGATGGGATGTAAACCATCTTATTTTTTTAGACCGATCGATCTTCATAAAAATAACGTCAATCTATCAAATTTACAAGCCCCTGCCGTAAAAACCTAACTGGAGCCCATCACTTTTATGCGCGCGATGCCTGTCGCCTGGTATGGCGATACATTGACCGGGGACCGATGACAGAAAATGGAGAACGGGCATAAAGTAGCTATCAATCAAAATGGATGCAGACCTTTGAGATATGCAGAGTAGAACTGTCAAACTCTTGATGATAATATAAAATTAAAGATTGAACGAAACATGGGTCTCCCCATTCCCATTTCTAGATCATTGATATCAAAAAGCGTTGGAAATATCGATCCTGCATTATGCACAGATATACTATAGGCTCTGGTTACAGTATCTCTGCCTCTATACAGACATTATGCTGATGAGGAGCATAAGAGCGAACCACCCGGGTATCGACCTTGCCAAGCTTGCGACCAGCCCTGGAAGCAGCCTCGTCTATAAGACACAGGGAACTCTGGAAGAGGTCATCATCCGGAGAAATATCATAGAAATGGATGATAGCACCCGGAGCACATAATGTTATGGCAGCATCGAGGAAGTCGCATGCATTGTGAGGTAGGTTCATGATAACATGGTCTGCCTGACCTTTGAACCTCAATGCCTCGATATTTGCATCACCTTCTATAGCCTCGATGTTAGATACTGAATTAAGCCTAATGTTCTGACGCAGAAAGATAACTGCATCGGGATTCTTATCGATGGCTATGACCCGTATGGATGGGTCTTTTTTTGCTACCATGATGCTATAGGGACCAACACCTGCAAACATATCGACAATGGTCTGTCCTTCATCTACCTGTGCAGCAATGCGTGCCCTCTCGGTCGCCAATCTGGGGGTGAAGTATGCCTTCTCAAGGTCAATGCTGAATAGACAACCGTATTCCTTGTGAATGGTGGACGTCCGGTCCTCTCCTGCCACGGTCCTGAATCGACGGGTCCTGAACTCTCCTTCCACCGGACCAAGGGAAGCAAGCACTGTCCTTACATTAGACTTGACCTTCATAATGTTCCCTGCAAACGTTTCAGGCTCAGGGACATCATCTTCAATAATGGCAATATCACCTACGACCTCAAAGTGTGGTACATCATCCATGAGGTCGGTGAGTCTGGGCTTCCCCTCTTGGACTTCAAGATCATGCTCAGCTACAGTGAATGCACCTGGAAGTAAGGCAAGCTCGTGTTCTTCAGGGACACGTGTAAGGGGTAAGCATAAAAGTTCACCGTCAGGACATATCCTGTAGGAATTGTCAAGTAGCTTAAGCTCTATCAATGCCTTTCGAAGGGTTTCAGCGTTTTTACGGAATACTTTGATACAATTTCTTTTCATGCCCATGTACCTACAATGAACCATGCTCCAAACAGAACAAGGAACATACCACATGACACCAATACCCATTCATAATGTTTTTGGGACATGAGTTCCTTTCCCTTACTAAAGGATGCGGCAACGAATGTGAAGTATCCAAGGTCAGCAAACCAGTGTCCTATCACAAAGAGTGCAGCCGCCAGCATACTTACCTCAAGGGACTTTAACACAAGTGCACTTCCTGCAGCAAGCCACCAAAGCCAGAAATAAGGATTCGATGCTGATGCAAGAAGTCCGGTAAGTACGGGGTCGGTACTTGTATTTCCATGTGCGTGGACGGAACCCGAAGCGGCTTTTGCATTTCTGACGGTCTGGATGCCAAAGAAAACCAAAGTAGCCCCTCCGATAACAGAGATCACTGTGATCACAGTATCGTTCACTGCAGTGATGCCACAAATTATAAGGATACAGATCAGCACCTCAAGCACCGCATGCCCGATAAAGATCTTAGGACCCGCCTTCCAACCGTTCTTAAGGGAGTTATCTATTGTTGCAAAAAGCAAGGGGCCAGGTACAATAGCACCGGTCATGCCCACGATGAATCCTGCGACCAGTATTTCCATTGACATGGTTCACACTATCAGGCAATATGCATTAAAAATGTATTCCCAGACGAGAACTAAAAAGGAAGGTATGGGTCGATACGATACTTCATGCGTATCGCATCTTGCCCAAGGGTTTAGAGGATTATCTCTATATCGAGTTCTTCTGCAAGTTCTTTATATCTGTTACGGATAGTGACCTCTGTCACACCTGCCACATCTGCAACCTCGCGCTGTGTCCTGCGCTCGCCACATAGGATGGATGCGATATATATTGCTGCAGCGGCCACACCTGTAGGACCACGTCCACTGGTGAGCTCCTTTTCTGAGGCCTGCCTGAGTATCTCAACAGCCCTTGACTGCACCTCTCCTTTGAGGTTGAGACCTGAACAGAACCTTGGAACGTAATCGATGGGGGATGTGGGCATGAGCTTGAGGGACAGTTCCCTGGACACGAAACGATATGTCCTGCCGATCTCTTTTCTGCTTACCCTGGAGACTTCACCTATCTCATCCAAGGTCCTTGGAACACTGCACTGGCGACAAGCTGCGTACAATGCAGCTGCTGCAACACCTTCAATGCTCCTTCCACGGATGAGGTTCTTGTCAACGGCCTTTCTGTATATCACCGCTGCAGTCTCACGCACTGTCCTTGGCAGACCCAGGGCCGATGCCATACGGTCCAGCTCCGAAAGGGCAAAAGCAAGGTTGCGCTCAGTAGCATTGCTGACACGTATACGACGCTGCCATTTTCTCAAACGGTACAGTTGTGCTCTGTTCTTTGAGGAAATGGATTTACCATATGAGTCGCGGTTCCTCCAGTCGATCATTGTGGAGAGACCTTTATCATGGATGGTATATGTCATCGGAGCACCCACACGGGAGCGCTTCATTCTCTGGTCATGGTCAAAAGCACGCCATTCCGGCCCTTCATCCACAAACTCAGCATCTACTACAAGACCACAATCTGCACATACCAGCTCTGCACGCTCATAGTCTTGCACGAGGCTTCGGCTGCCACACTCGGGACATTGGACCTTCGCCTTCTCAACATCCACTTCAGCCTCTTTCTCCTTACGTGCTTTAATCATTGCACGGATCTTTTCCCTTTCAGAGGTGTCAGAATACCGTACCCTTTCAACTTCGACCATTTTGAATCTCCTTATTATATGAACAGAATTTATGCATCCTGAGTTGTCTAAATCATCACAGCTAAGAATATAAAATAAAAATTATATCCAATGGACACAGAACTTACTGAACGTAAACCCGCTCATTGATCAATTTGTTCAGATCCTGGACCATAGATCCTTTGTCAGGCCTCACAATAAAGTAGGGATGACCGAGGGGTCCAAAGACACCTGAGATCTTACCTATGCGCTTTATTGTTTTATCAAGAACAAAAGAATGGATCCTGGGAACTTCTTTCAATGATCCGGAATAATCCTTTGCATCCCCTCTGACGATCAACTCACCCTGTTTCGAAATATGCGATACTTTGCCAAGTCTTTTCATATCTGATGTATATATTATTTTTGTTAATGTACTTGAGTATTAGTAATATAAATAGATTACGCATGTGTTTTAATACCGCTTAGAATTCATACAAAAGCTTATCGTTAATATGACGAATAATCAGAGCCACTTTTTACAAACACGGATGCTAGATGAAATATTTATAATTTATAAGGATCTGCGACCAACTTATATCAAAACACAGTATTTACATTAAATTAATACAGTTGTTTAAAAAAATTGTGCTTACATTATATATAAATATACATTGTAGACCACAACCTTAAAGATATAGCAGGACAATCCCGTGTCATCCTATCAGGGCTTTATTACAAGAACAGAGTATTGCTAGCATGGCCCTTATGTCTATGCGTGGAGGAGATCCGGTGGCAAATAAGAAATTCGTATACTTTTTCGGAAAAGAAGAAACTGAAGGCAAGAGCAGCATGAAAGATCTGCTGGGTGGCAAAGGCGCAAACCTGGCTGAAATGGCCAGTCTGGGCATACCGGTCCCACCAGGATTTACCATAACTACCGAAGTGTGTGTGCTTTATCTTGAAAATGGATCATATCCCGGCAATGCCCTGGAAGAGATCGAAGCGGCTTTGAGGAGACTTGAGACCATAAACGGAAAGAAATTTGGGGATGTGGATGATCCTCTCCTGCTTTCTGTAAGGTCTGGAGCCCGAGCCTCGATGCCTGGTATGATGGACACGGTCCTCAATCTTGGATTGAATGATAAGTCGGTGGAAGGACTTGCAAAAAAGACAAAGAATGAGAGATTTGCATATGACAGTTACCGTAGATTCCTCATGATGTTCGGGGACGTGGTACTTGAAATAAAGCACGAGTACTTTGAGAATGCTATAGAGGAAAAGAAGAATGAACTCGGAGTAAGGCAGGATACGCAACTTACAGCAATTGCCCTCAAGCAACTTTCAGAGACATTCAAAGCCATTATCAAAAAGAAGACAGGTTCAGATTTCCCCCAGGATCCACGCATACAATTACGCATGGCCATTGAGGCCGTATTCAACTCCTGGAACAACCAGCGTGCCATCAGATACAGGAAGCTCAACAATATCCCAATGAACTGGGGTACAGCGGTCAATGTACAGACCATGGTATACGGGAACATGGGGGAGACATCAGGCACTGGTGTTGCCTTTACCCGCGACCCTGCAACCGGTAAGAAAGATTTCTTCGGGGAATATCTGATGAATGCACAGGGTGAGGATGTAGTGGCCGGTATAAGGACGCCCTTCACAATAACGAGCCTTGCACAGAAGATGCCAGGGGCCTATAAGCAACTGGTGGACATCTGTCAGAAGCTTGAGAAACACTTCAAGGACATGCAGGACATAGAGTTCACGATCCAAGAAGGTAATCTCTACATGCTGCAGACAAGGAATGGAAAGCGCACTGCTGCCGCTGCATTGAACATTGCTGTAGACATGGTCAATGAAGGACTTATCGATAAAAGGACCGCGCTCTTGAGGGTCAGACCTGAACAGATAGACCAATTGTTGCATCCAACCATCGACCCAAGCGCTAAGTACGATGTCATTGCCACTGGCCTTCCAGCGTCACCTGGTGCTGCAGTAGGAAAAGTGGTCTTCACGGCCGAACACGCTGAAGAGATGGCAGCGCTTAACAAAAAGGTCATCCTTGTCAGGACCGAGACATCACCGGAGGACATTGGCGGAATGGATGCAGCCCAGGGGATACTGACGGTACGTGGAGGTATGACGTCCCATGCAGCAGTGGTCGCCAGAGGTATGGGAAAACCCTGTGTGGCTGGCTGTGGTGCCATCAGCATAGATATGCGCAGGAAGATATTTACGGTCAATGACATACAGATAAAGGAAGGGGACTACATATCCATCGACGGTGCCACGGGCCGTGTCATCCTCGGAAAGATAGGATTGGTCACGCCAGGTTTCAGCGATGGGCTGAGGACATTGCTCTCATGGGCCGACGATGTAAGGAAGATGGGTGTCAGGACAAATGCCGATACACCCCATGATGCAGAGGTCGCCAGGGACTTTGGTGCCGAAGGAATTGGATTGTGTAGGACAGAACATATGTTCTTCGGAGAGGACAGGATACCTGTGGTCAGAGAAATGATCCTTGCTGAAGATGAGTTCGCCAGAAAGGAAGCCCTCAAGAAGTTACTTCCTATGCAAAGGGATGACTTTATAGGCATATTCCGTGCCATGGAAGGTTACCCGGTGACAATACGCCTGCTCGACCCGCCCTTGCATGAGTTCCTCCCAAAGCACGATGAACTGTCAGAAAGATTACACGCACTTGAAGCTGAGGACCCTTCGGGGCGCTCAAAGGAGAGGGCAAACCTTAAGGCGCTCATGGAGCGCGTTGAGTCCCTCACCGAGATAAATCCCATGCTCGGTCATCGGGGATGTCGTCTTGGTATAACCTATCCGGAGATCTATGAGATGCAGGTGCAAGCCATAGTCGAGGCAGCATGTCAGCTCAAGACCGAGGGAGTGGAAATAGTACCGGAGATAATGATACCGCTCATATGTAATGTAAGGGAGTTCAAAGCCGTAAAGAAGCATGTCATCAGCGTAGTAGAATCCGTGTTGGCTGCGAATAATGTGGAGATGGACTTCTTGGTCGGCACGATGATAGAGTTGCCAAGAGCTGCACTGACAGCAGACCAGATAGCCAAAGAAGCTGACTTCTTCTCTTTTGGTACCAATGACCTGACACAGACCACCTTTGGTTTCAGCCGCGATGATGCTGGCAAGTTCCTACCCTGCTACCTGGGAGACGGTATCCTGGAAAGCGACCCCTTTGCTGTGCTCGACCAGGAAGGTGTGGGAGAACTTGTGAAGATAGGTATCGAAAAAGGACGCTCCACAAAGCCTGACCTTAAGATAGGGATATGCGGTGAACATGGAGGAGAGCCAGGTTCTGTCAAGTTTGGATACAGGATCGGGCTTGATTATGTAAGCTGCTCACCATTCAGAGTACCAGTGGCAAGACTTGCTGCTGCTCAGGCTGTCATAGAAGATGAGGAAAATGGAAGCAATGCAGGCTAAACCTGCATTAGCTTTCTGCATTTTTATGGTTGGTAGACCAACTAGAACTTTTCATCTATTGGACTATATGTAAATTTTCATGTGAGAAGGATCGTCCATATGACCAAAGACCATCTTGCAGTAAAACTACAAAGAGCAGCCATGAAAATGAATGCTGACCTCATTGGTTTTGCTGACCCTGCATGCTTCTTGGACAAGATATACACTGGAAATAGGCCACAAGATATAATGCCAGACATAGGTTCAGTCCTGATACTGGGCCTTGGCGTTCCACGGGGCGCTTTTGAGACACTGCCAAAGGGCAGGGCACAATACACGAACACACTCATGGCAGCAACTGCAACATTGAGGATAATTGCCTTTCAGCTTGCTAGGATAATTGAAAAGCAAGGCTATAAAGCTAGCATAGTGCCCACGGAAGGTAGCGAGTTTGGTTATTGGTATGCAGATAGACAAACCCTCAAGGCCGATATATCAATAAAATATGCAGCATATCATGCCGGGATGGGAAACTTTGGGTTGAACCATCTACTTATAACCAAAGAGTTTGGTGCCAGGGTACGTATGAATGCTATCTTGACCGATGCCATACTTTTTGATAAAAGTCAGCATGCGTCCTCTCCTTCATTAACGTTCATAAATGAAAAATGCGATTCTTGTATGCGATGCATAGAAGCATGCCCTGTTGGGGCCATATCAAAAGATGGGACAATTGACAAGCACAAGTGTGCCACCTATATGTTCACAACCCTTGGGGGACTGCGCTGTGGACTATGTGTGCAAGCCTGTCCCACATGATCATCGTCCCTGCAACACAAGGACCTCAGGACATCATTGCCTCAATAAAGGCTTTGAATGGTGGTGATGGCCTACCTGGCCTTGACTTGAACTCTGGATGGAACTGGGAACCGAAGAAGAACTTCTTACCTGGGATCTCTGCAATTTCCATCCTATTACGGTTCTTACCTGAGAAAACCATACCCTTTTCCTCTAATCGGTCAACGAAGTTAGGGTTTACCTCATACCTATGCCTATGCCGCTCAACTATCTTCGGTGATCCATACACGCGCTCAGCGAGCGAGCCTGGCTTAAGGTCTGCCTCATAATCACCAAGCCTCATAGTGGCTCCCTTATCAGTGACACCTTCCTGTTCGGGAAGCAGGTCAATGACAGGATATGGGGTATGCTCATCGAACTCGGTACTATTGGCACCATCCATGCCTGCCATATGCCGGGCAAACTCTATGACAGAAAGTTGCATACCAAGACAGAGACCGAGGAAGGGGATATCATTCTCACGGGCATATTGTATTGCCATGATCTTGCCCTCAACACCCCTGTCACCAAATCCACCTGGAACGAGGACGCCATCGTACTTAGAGAGTGAAGAGACCTGGGAAGGGTCCTTTTCAAAGGAACCTGCATTGATCCATGTGGTACAGAAATTGACACCACATTCAATAGCTGCATGCTTGATGGCAGCACTGATGCTAAGATATGAATCTTCAAGGTCCGTGTACTTCCCTACGATACCTATATTCACCACGCCTTTGAGATTATGCATTTTGCACACCATCTCATCCCATGCCCTATCCTGTATATCCGATTGCAGGTTCATGAACTTCATCAGGTAGTCAGTAAGACCTTCCTTTTCCATCATCAAGGGAAGCTCATAGATATCATCTGCGTCATGGGCACTTATGACAGCATCTTCAGGTACATCACAAAATAGTGCGATCTTTGAAACGGTACTATCCAGCAATGGTTCCTTACACCTTGTAACAATAACATTGGGAGTCAGACCAAGTTCCCTTAATTCCTTCACTGAATGCTGGGTCGGTTTGGTCTTCTGATCACCCTGGGAATCCAGAGGAACAAGGGTCACATGCACAAAGGCCAGATCCCCCTTGGGCTCTTCCCTGTACATCTGCCTGACAGCCTCCAGGAAAGGCATACTCTCTATATCTCCAACTGTACCTCCAACCTCCACAAGACAGACATCGGCACCACTCTTTGCAGCCACCTTCCGTATGCGGTCCTTGATCTCATTTGTGATGTGAGGGATTATCTGTACGGTCTTGCCCAGGTATTCACCCCGGCGCTCCTTTGCTATCACAGACTGATATACCTTACCGGTGGTCAGATTATGCTCCCTTGTCAGTTCGGTGTCAAGGAAACGTTCATAATTTCCAAGGTCCAGATCAACCTCACCACCATCCTTTAACACGAAGACCTCTCCGTGTTGAAGAGGGCTCATTGTACCAGCATCGATATTGATATAGGGGTCTATCTTGATGGCTGTTACCTTATAACCCCGGTTCTTCAGATTGCGTCCAATAGATGCGGTGGTAATTCCTTTTCCCAGTCCGCTCATTACTCCGCCTGTTACTATTATGTACTTCATAGGATGCCGCCTTATTTGAATATTGGAAGTTTTATCAATAATAATGCCATTGTAAAGGTAAGAAGGATAGAATAAACAACAGAAGGATAAAAACCAAAGAGGGATGAAAGGTCTGCCATGCGCAAGGTCATGACCAATACAACAAGCGCGACAAGGACAATGGATGCCAGCAACACATAGACCGAATTTGATGTGATTGCCTCAATAAAAGAGCTTAGCATCAGCATCAGATCCTCTACAAGCCCATTTTCTGTGCTGTCCCTGCGCATGGTAGATATACTCTTGCTGGGTGTAGACAAAGAACTATCTACATCTACTGAATAGTAAGGATCACCGGGGCCTGCTGACCCTATATTAAGATCAAAACCTGCTTTTTTGGAACCATAGCCAACTGTTACGAAAAACTGGCCTTTAGTATAAAGCCTGCCCCCATAAGGGACCCTTGCAATTATAGGGATGTACTCTTCATGGCGCACGTAAGGGTTATCTTCCAATGTGGTGATATTCTCACGCAAAGAGTCGCTCATGGACAGATTGACATGGGTGGGTGCACCATAGTTGATGACCACAAGCTCGAAGCTACGCTCCTCACCGGGAGATAAAGACAACTCCACCACTGCGCTATCGAACTCAATAGAGTTTACTCCAAGCCTGTTAATGTGCACCTGCTGCAATTGTATGTCCCCACCTTATTCCCGAAGTTCCGGAGGGAGCATGTTAGCAATGCCCTCCTCTATGGGATAGTATTCATCACACTTCTTACAAAAAAGAGTACCTGAGATAACATCATTCGCTTCTTCATTCTCAATATTGAGCGCAAGGTCGCCCTTGCATTCTGGGCAAGCTAGTATATTTACAATGTCTTTTTTCATCGTTACCAGTACCTACCAATATATTATAATGATATAAGTTTTTGCAATTGGCATGTGCAAGCGTTTGTCTGCATCCAACCCAGCGGCAAGCAAAACACATGGACCGATATATATAGGAGGATGAAAACTGCAAACACCTGATAGAGGTTGTCTGATCAGAATTTCGCTTTATATTCTTATCACTTTTTTAAAGCACACTCCATTTTTCACATTAATTCCTATATACTGTCCGCCCCTCGGGAAAAACGCGCGCGATTGGCGGCGTGCCGGGGAGTGGACTCTAAAAAGGTGCCGCGGTTTTCGTTAGAAGACGCAACAGCGTTTTCGTTAGAAGACGCAACAGCGTTTTCGTTAGAAGATACAACCGCATCTTTCGTTATAGATCTAGCGCGCGTTTATTATTAACTGATCATATCAGAAATGGAGGAAATATGAGCTAGTTAGACAACCTCTGATAGCATATGTGGATAACGATAGATTGATTTACTTTCTGTGCTACCATTGAATATGTTTTCCCTTTTTATCAGGGTCCTGGACTTTGCAGTTCCTGTTCTTATAACGATGTTCGCAGGACTATTTGGGACAGCTTTGCTCATAGAACTTGGCCTCATGCAGAAACTATCACGTTTTGTGAGTCCCATTTTCAAGTACACCAACCTACCGGACACATGTGCATCAGCATTCATTATATCCATGGGCTCCACGGTTGCTGCAAACAGCATGGTGGTGAACTTTAGGGATAAGGGGGCAATAGATGGAAAAGAGGCCACATTGTGTGCAGTCATGAATAGTACCCCTGCATACATTAGGGAGATATTCACCTACCAGATACCCATAGTCCTTCCAGCACTGGGCCCTATGGTGGGCGGCTTCTATGTGATAGTATTCATACTGACTGGCATGATCAAGATAGGTATTGTGATAATATTAAGCAAGCTCCTACTGAAAAAAAGGAACAATAGACCAGCTGAGACTGTGAATAATGAAAAGGTAGCTTTGAAGGTAGCTGCAAGAAGGGCCTTGGATAGGAATTGGAAGCTGTTCACAAGGATAGCAATGACATATATCATTATGACAAGCCTGGTATTCTACCTGATGGACTCTGGCGCCTTTGAAGTGTTCAGTGTTCTACCACTTGCCGAGATCTTTGGGATCCCTCCTGAGAGCATAGTGCCTCTGACCAGTTTCATTGCAAGTCCCATACTTGGATTCTCAATGCTTGGACCAATGCTTAGCAACAATGGAATAACCCCCATTCAGGCAATGAAGGTGCTTATGCTTGGTAGTATGTTCATGCTTCCTATATTCAGTATCAGGACCCTATTGCCCCGATACATGTCCATGTTTGGTACCGGGACAGGCATAGCTATTGTGACCTTTTCCACTGGTATCAGCATACTAGTACGTCTGATCATATTGATATTGCTCCTTATGGTA
>CAZBJM010000042.1:4249-14888 GCA_964492225.1 uncultured Methanosarcinales archaeon | reverse complement strand
CGGTCCAGGTCATAGGTGCCCATCGGGCACTGTTCAAGCATCTCCGGAGCAATACGCCCTCTCCGAAACATGGTATCATATTCAATAATACTTTGATAAAGAACGCACCCTGGTGGTTAAGGGGTAAATTTGCCAGAGCATTTGCTTCAAAGATAAGTCTGGCTGCAAGGACCGACCTTTATAGTGGTAAGCGTGACCCTTCGATAAAAGAGGGCCTGGGCAAGAAACTAGATGCAATTCGCACAGCTAACCCAGTTGCGCCAAAGACTGGAGCAAAGTCTGCCAAACATGGAGGAAAGGCCAGGACAGGGAATAGAAGAGGAGGAAGCGGGGGAAAGAATAGAGGAAAAGGGAATGATGGAAGTGGAGGTAAGCATTGATGTCTGTGAAAGAATTGAGTGAGGGAATATTTACTGTCACGATCGATGACAGGGAGGTGCTTGCCACAAGGAACCTGATACCGGGGTCGAGCGTTTATGGCGAGCGCCTCATAGTGGATGATGGAGAGGAGTACCGTCAGTGGGACCCTGGTAGAAGTAAGCTTGGGGCTATGGTGCTCAAGAAGTTCGATATTCCTATATCTTATGACTCTTCTGTACTTTATCTGGGTGCATCCTCCGGTACAACAGTAAGCCATGTATCAGATATCCTAAGGGATGGTTTGGTCTATGCTATCGATTTTGCTCCCAGGAGCATGCGGGACCTGCTTAGGCTTTCCGAGCAGCGGCCAAACATAATCCCCGTACTTGCCGATGCCAATAGACCCCAGTCATATGCGCATATTGTGGAAAAAGTGGATGTCATATTCCAGGATGTTGCCCAGCCCAATCAGGCGGAGATAGCAGCCATGAACTCAAAACATTTCCTCAATACCGATGGTCATCTGATGCTTGCCATTAAATCAAGGAGCATTGATACGGTTGCCAGCCCAAAGCGTATTTTTAAAGAAGAGGTCCAGCGGCTGGAAAATGGTTTTGGGGTTGACATGGAAGTGTTACAAAGGAAAGAGCTTGATCCATTCCATGAAGACCATCTAGGTGTCCTGGCACGCATGTTCGTTGACGAGGACCAATGAAGGGTCTCAAAAGAGTGCCATGGGTGAAGAAGGACCATGAGACTTGCTAGCAAGAGAACATGTAAAAAGGAACTTTCTAAAAAGGATGCTCCGATCGGGATTCGAACCCGAGTCGCAGGAGTGAGAGTCCTGCATGATTGGCCGTGCTACACTATCGGAGCGCATTTTGTTTTGGGTCGCTTTGACCTAACAGCACCACTGAAAGTAGTTTAAAGAATATTAATCTTTCGTTGACCAAGGATGTGAATTCAAAAATGCCGGAAATAATGATCAATAAAAACGTCACATATATCCCGGGAACACAACACGTGTTTGATGCAGAGAGCACCTTAAAGAACGCAAAAAAGCATCTGGACAAGATAGGCGTCACCAGGGTTGCTGGGATCACGGACCTGGACCGGATAGGGATACCTGTTATTACTACAGTCCGACCAAGTGCCGCAGAGGGAGCCATCTCGGTCTACTCTGGAAAGGGAAGCAATGAGGAACAGGCGCGTATCTCAGCAATGATGGAAAGTTATGAACGATGCCTTGCAGAAAGGAGTGGGCTGAACAAAGACATAGAAGAGGATATCGCTGCCACATATTTCATTGATACATATCACGGAGCACTTGCAAGGGGCGCTGCTGTTGACCCATTGTCCCTGCATCCATCGGAGCCATACACACCAGACCATCTGATAGAGTGGACAATGGCTTGGGACCTATTGAAAGAGGAGGAGGTCGCTGTACCTGCAAATGCAGTTTTTCATCCATATCATGCACCGGGACAGGCAGCAAAGTTATTCAGGTCAAACACAAATGGGCTTGCTGCAGGCAACGTTTTGGAGGAAGCAATACTCCACGGACTGCTCGAAGTGATCGAAAGGGATGCCCTGAGCATGGCAGAATACAACCGGGATCCAGGAAGAGAGATCGTCCTGACGCCTGATGATAGTGAGAACTACACTCTCCTTCAAAAGTTCAGGAGCAATGATGTAGACATAAAATTATGGCTTCTGACACATGATACGGGAATAGCTACTGTGGTAGCTGTCACCGATGATATCCGACTAAAGGACCCGGCACTACTTGTCATGGGAGCAGGCTCTCACCTGAAACCGGAGATAGCGGTCCGAAGGGCACTGAGCGAAGCTGCGCAGTCCAGAGCTGTGCAGATACATGGGGCCCGTGAAGATACGGACCGTGAGAGCTTTGTCAGACAAATAGGTTATGAGCGTATCAGGCGCATGAACCAATACTGGTATGACGATGGTCAAAAAGTGTCTATGCATGAGATAGCTGACCTCTCCGGCAATAGCCCTAGTGAGAATATTAAAACAGTGCTTGCACAGCTCAAGCAGGTCACCCAGAGTGCCATAATTGTAGACCTCTCAAGAAAAAGCATCCCTATTCCGGTCATAAGGGCCATAATACCCGGTTTTGGGTCATATACACTTGACAGGGAGAGGATAGGTAACCGGATAAAGGGCGGAAAGAAAAAGAAGCTGACCCCCGAGGAACGTCCATGGAGGCAGCGGGTCCAACGATGAATACAGAAGGACAGATAGCTAAAAGGAAAAAGGCCTTGGTCTTCACTGGTACAAGTATCAGTCACACTGATGCAAAAAAGATACTGGATGCAGAATATCGGCCGCCTGTGTCCAGAGGGGAACTTGAGGATGTCAGGTCCTGTGACATCATTGGTATAATCGATGGTGTATTCTTCAGCAAGGCTGCTGTGGCCCATAAGGAGATACTCCGGATAATGGCTTCAGGCGTAACGGTAGTTGGAGGAGGAAGCATGGGTGCTCTGCGTGCATCTGAGCTCGATACACATGGTATGATAGGTGTAGGAAAGATATATGAGTGCTACAAGAATGGTATAATAGAAGATGATGATGAGGTAGCGGTGGCTACCAATCCTGATACATTCGAACCCGTATCAAATCCAATGGTGAATATAAGAGCGACACTACATTCTGCAACTGTAGCTGGTATCATTGATGAGGCGTCTTGCAAGGAGCTCATTTATATTGCCAAACAAATGCACTATCCTGAAAGAAGTTACCTGGGATTGACAAAGGAAGCTACCAGGGAAGGGATTTTAAGCTACGAAGTAGCGTCTGTACTGCTGGACCATTGTAAGAAGCACGAAACCGATATTAAAAAACAGGATGCTGTGCTTGTGCTAGAAAAGATCAAAGGGCTTTTGGAATAGGGAGAAAAATTGTTTATGGCATCCCTCCCATGGTCCACCACCCTTATTCAATAGTTCAGGCAGTCTTCCTTGCACCCGATATAATATGTAGCAGATATGCTCCTGACATTACCAGAATGATAGTTGCACCAGATGGTACATCATAGGCATAGGAAAGAGCAAGTCCTGTAATGCTAAATACCATACCAAATACAATGGACAGGTACATCATCTTGCGCATGTCCTTTGTATAATGGCTGCTCAGCGATGCAGGCATTGTAAGCAGTGCTATTATTAGGATGATACCCACGACCTTGATGAGCAATACGATCGTCAATGCGATCAGGCATAATAATAAAAGGTAGAGGCGCTCCACCTTTATACCTGCCACGATCGCAAACTCCTCATCAAAACAAATTGCCATGAACTCTTTATAATATACGCAGACCACTAGGATTATCACAGCATCAAGCGCAAGCATTAGGTATATGTCTGAAAGTGGTACCGTGAGAATATTTCCAAAAAGGTATGTTACAAGGTCAGGGGCGTAACCCGGGGTCAGATAGACAAGTATGATACCTATGGCCATACCCAATGACCAGAGGATACCGATAGCTGTATCTTCCGCTATTTTTGTTCTTTTGCTCACCACGCCCATGGCAAGGGCAGAGAGCAAACTGAAAGGTATCAACCCATACATCGGGTCCACACCAAGGTAATAGCCCAGACCTATCCCCCCGAAAGAGGCGTGAGAGATACCTCCACTCAGGGACACTATCCTTTTGACAACAACATATGCTCCGATGATACCGCAGGCTATACTTGCAAGGATAGCTGCAAGGATGGCATTTCTCATGAATCCGTATTGGAGGATCTCGATCATAGCTAGCTCCAGTTAATGTACCTTCAGCACGCGATGTGGGAAACCATGCGCTATCAGTTCCACGGGGCATTGGTACGCAGCTTCAAGGTCTTTGGGGTCCAGTTCTTTGGAGTTGTGATAATGCAAGCGTCTGTTAAGGCAGGCAACCTTATCGACATAAACCGAAAGTGCGCTCATGTCATGGGTCACAAGCATTATCGCTATCTCTGACTTGAGCTTATTTAATAGTTCATAGAATTCCCTTCGATGTTTAGCATCCACGCCAGTTGAAGGCTCGTCCAGTATCAGTATTTTTGGATGCGTGACAAGTGACCGTGCAATGAACACCCTCTGCCTCTGTCCCCCGGACAGTTCACCTATCTGTCGTTGCCTGTAATCCAGCATATCCACAACTTTCAGGGCCTCATAGGCGGATCTTCTGTCATCTTCATTATATCTTTGGAACGGACCTTTGCGACCCAGGCAGCCCATAAGGACCACCTCCCATACACTAATGGGAAATTCAAGATTGGATGAATTGTATTGGGGTACATATCCTGCATATTTGCGCGTATCTTCGGGCTCTCCTCCAAGGAGCTTGACCGAGCCACGGTCTGGTACTATGAGTCCAAGAATGACCTTTAGGAGGGTGCTTTTACCACCTCCGTTGGGACCTATCACAGCAAGGAAATCCCTCTCCTCTACCTCGAGGTCCACAGCCTCAAGTACCAGGTTACTACCATAACTTACCCATACATCCTTAAGTTCAATGACCTTTTCCATTTGAATTTCCCCAAAAAGCAGTCCTATGCTTCGGACATCCCCTTCTTGAATGCTTCAGATACGTTCTGCAGATTGTCCAGATAATCCTTTGCAAGTGGACTGATGGCGATGACCTCTGCCCCTACTTCAGAAGCTATGGCTTTAGCACTTGTGGTACTTAATCCCGGTTGGATGAATATCACCTTTATCTGCTTTTCCTTTGCAATGTCAATAAGGTTCTGCATATCCTTTGCACTGGGCTCCTTCCCTTCTATCTCGACTGAGATCTCGATCAGGCCATATTCATCTGCAAAGTAGCCCCAAGCTGGGTGATATACTATAAAGCTACTTCCCTGCTTTCCTGATAGGCTTTTTCGGATGCTAGCATCGATCGCATCCAGTTCTGCCAGGTAGGTATCTCTGTTCTTTGTGTATGTGTCCTTATTGTCAGGGTCCGCCTGTACAAGACCTGCGTATATATTGTTGACCATTATCTTCGCGTTTACAGGTGAGGTCCATATATGGGGGTCCTTTGCACCAGTATGCTCATCTGTTTTGGTCGTATCCACATCATGTGAGTGGGCTCCCATAGTCCTGAGGCTTATTCCTTCAGAGGAGTCCACAATACACATCTTTGGATTTTGAGCTATCAGTTTGTCCATCCATACATTCTCAAAGTCCATTCCTGAGCCTACCTTTACATACATCTGTGCCTTGTCAAGTTCCCTGAGCTGTCCTGAGCTGATCTCATATGTATGCGGGTCAGCCCCCAATGGCACCATCACAAGAACGTTCACATGGTCACCTGCGATCTTTTCCACGAACTCTGCTTGTGGAAGGATGCTGACAGCGACCACTGGTTTGTTGTCTTCCTCTTGTTTTTCTGTACAGCCACTCGTAATTATAAGACATAGTGCAAGGAGCACTGTCAATAGGGATGTTATCTTTCTCATATGTTATCACATTTTCTATATACTCAAACATTTTGGTACGATACCAAAAATAAATCTCTTCAATGGTCGTTTGAAGGGATAGTGCACGAAACATGCCCGATCTTACCACAGGCACTGAACATAGGATGCCCCATAGAGGTGCATATCTTGTCCACAGCAGTCTTTGAAACAAAGGATTCGAATCGAGATGTCTCTTCGCATGCTTCTTCTGGGGATAGGCCATAATGACTAAGCATAAGGCTGAGTATATTGTGCCTGTTCACAAGGAATTCCGCATACTTGCTTCCCTCATTGGTCAGCCGCACGCCACGGTATGGTATGTGCTCTACAAGGCCTGTCGCTGCAAGGTCCCCGATCGTCTTTGTGGTGGTGGATGGGTCCACATTTAGCTGAGAGGATATATCTGTCGTCCTTACGAGTCCTCCTTTCTCAAAGAGGAATTTAAGATATTCCACCTTCTTTGGGGAAAGCTCCAGTCCTGTTATCTCATGCATGTGCTATTACTATAGGTAGAAAGTATTTATCTTTTTTGAAAAATGGCTGGAAAACGGTGTATTATTTGCATATAGTCCAAATTTCATATCTACGCAACTAGACAAGAAAGTACCCGAGATAATTCTCAAAAGATGACTACTCTTCAAAAGAATATTCTTTTACCTCTTTGCTGAGGAAATAAGCCATTATGGTCCTTATTATAACAACCGCCCCCAAAGAGAGTATCTCTTCCTGACTTGGATCAAGGGCTGTCCTAATAACATCCGCTGCAATGAGGAACTCAAGACCAAAAAGAATCTTATCTGTGAACCTATGCCTTATACGGACGTATGTATATTGTTTTTTACGTACACCACGAAATATAAGCTCGACAGTTGAAACAAGACCACCATATACTATCAACGATATGCCCACCACAATAAAGAACATCTCAAAGATGCCCAACAAAAGAATAAACGCATCAAACAAAGGTTCCATATCCATTTACCCTCACTCTCACAGGTTTATGGGACCCCAGATACATATAGTTATCAGAGCTTGATGATACATCCTGAAAATATATCTTTGAATGCGTTTGGATATAGTGATGAGATCTCATCCTTATAAGTGGTGCAATGTCCCGCAGCTATTATTCCCATATCTGCTAAAAGGTCATGCTCCTTGCTATCATGAAGACCACCGATGATGCCTTTTATATCCCCGTGGGTAGATGCTTGTCCAAGTATCGCGCGCAGACCTGGATGGGCGCACCCGGTCAATACAAAGAACCCCTTGTCGGTTTCGAGGACCAGTGACTGTTCCTTTATATCGGTGCCAAGCTGCCCTGTCGTATGTACTCCCGGACATATCTCACATGGATCTATAATATCGTGTACACGTGGGTTCACGACTTGTTCTGCACAAATATCATCCATCTGAAGCATCTGCTTGCCACCTCTTGAAGCTATTTCAGCTTTGAGGCGGGGGGAGAAGGAGACGGGCAAATATATATCCACATCTGATTGCGCATTTAAGAATGTAGGCAGGCCACCGATGTGATCCCAATGTTGATGTGATAGTACAAGGATATCGATGTCAGATGGGAGGATAGATAGCCTACGCATATTTTCCAGTAGGACGTGACCATCCCACCCCGTATCAAAGAGGATGTTATTTTTAGATGTCTTTATCAGACAGGAAAAGCCCCATCCGCTTAAAAGACCATCTTTGGCATTATTATCATAGATGACAGTAAGTTCCAAAATAACACCCTTGTGATGGTTCACATTGAATATTCAGTGCTTGCAATTCCCAGTATGATGGTGATCATGGCTGTGATGATGGTCGTGGCTGTGGTCATGACCATGGTCGTGTCCATGACCCGCACAGACAGTAGCATCTGTTGCTGGATCCAGTTTATCTGCTTCCCATGCTGCGATAGCGTCGCTGACCTTGCCCTGCGCGCCTACAAAAACATCTATATTGAATTTTTTGAACATGTTGACAGCCTTTTTCCCAAGTCCACCGCAGATCATGACCTGGACACCAGCCGCAGAGAGTATCTCTGGAGGATGACCCACACCACCATTATGTTCACTGGTATTTGCAACTATTGCAATTTCTTTTGTATCTGTATCGAACACTGTATAGACAGGTGCTGTACCAAAATGCTGGAATACAGCAGCGTCAAGACCGCCTTGGCCCACGGAGGGAATGCTTATTTTCATATGAACACCTTATTGAAAGTATATTGAAAAAGAACAATATTACACATATGGGAGATATTATTTATAGTTTTCCAAATCCCTTGTTTATCAGTTGGAGGTTGTCTGATCAGAATTTCGCTTTATATTCTTATCACTTTTTTTAAGCATACTCCTTTTTCACGTCAATTCCTAAATATAGTCCGTCCCTCAGGAAGAACGCGCGCGACTGGCGGTGTGCCGTGGGTTGGACCATAAAAAGGCGCCGCGTATTCCGTTAGAAAGATGCAGCCGCGTTTATTGTTAATTGTTCATCTGTCAGAGATGGATGAAATATGAACTAATTAGACGATCTCTGTTGGCACAAGTGCTATGATAGCGTGAAATCTATATCATATTAAGTTCCTTGTGTGAACGAACAGATACCAGGACAAATGCTGGAAAAAAGAGGCAGTGCTCTACAAAGGGGACGACCTCGTCACTGACCATTTTCAGAAGGATAATTATGATACGTATCGCCATACCCAACAAAGGACGCCTGCACGACCCCACAATCAGCCTGCTCAGGGAAGCGGGATTACCTGTACTTGAAAGCGGCACAAGGAAGCTTTTTGCCAAGACGACCGATCCCGAGATCACATACCTGTTTGCAAGGGCTGCAGACATACCGGAATATGTACAGGATGGTGCTGCTGATGTGGGCATCACCGGCCTCGACCTTATACACGAGACCGATGCACAGGTTGAGATACTACTGGACCTTAAATTTGGAAGTGCCAATCTTGTACTTGCTGTGCCCGATGATTCAAGCATATCATCGTCTGGGCAACTAAAGGGCATGCGTGTTGCAACCGAGTTCCCGAACATCACACGCAGGCACTTTGAAAAGGCAGGTGTGGATATGGAGGTGGTAAGGGTCAGCGGTGCTTGTGAAATGACACCACATATCGGGATAGCTGATGCCATCGTGGATATATCAAGTTCGGGCACCACTCTCGCCACCAATCATCTTAAAATGATAGAAAAGGTCTTCTCTTCCTCAGTATATCTCATATCAAATAAAAACAGCATGCAGAAGCACAACAAGATAGAACATATCAAGCTCGCGGTGGAGAGTGTGGTCCGTGCCAAGGGTAAGCGCTATTTGATGATGAATGTTCCTGAAGAGAAGCTCGGACAGGTCAAGACGGTCCTTCCAGGACTTGCAGGCCCCACTGTGATGAAAGTGGAATCACAGGACTCTATGCTGGCAGTACATGCTGTTGTCCAGTCCGACGCCATATTTTCAATTGTGGCACAGCTCAAGGAGGCAGGTGCCAGGGATATCTTGATAATGCCAATTGAAAGGATGATGCCTTAAGGTGTTGCCATGAGCTTTGAGATAATTCCTGCAGTGGATATGCGCAATGGGAAATGCGTACAGCTTGTGCAGGGTGTACCAGGTAGCGAGATGGTGAGCCTTGATGACCCGGTGGCAGTTGCTAAGGATTGGGTAGCACAGGGTGCAAAGACCCTACACCTGATCGACCTGGATGGTGCCCTGGAGGGCAGGCGTCACAATGCCCCTATCATAGCTAGGATTGTCAATGAGTGTAAGCCCCAGGGAGTGAGTATCCAGGTTGGAGGTGGGATCCGGACATTCAAGGACGCATCCGATCTGCTGGAGATTGGGGCCGATAGGGTAATATTGAGCACAGCAGCGATCCGGGACCCAAAACTTGTGGAGGAACTTGCCAGGTCTTTTGGCAGCAAGCGCATTACTGTTGCCCTTGACTCCCGCAATGGGAAGATAGCCATAGAAGGCTGGAAAGAACAATCGATATACACGCCGGTCGAGATGGGGAAGACCTTTGAGGATAAGGGAGCTGGAAGCATCCTGTTCACAAATATCGATACAGAGGGATTGATGCAGGGTGTAAGTACAAAACCAACAGCAGACCTTGTCCAGTCTGTCAGCATCCCAGTGTTTGCATCAGGAGGGGTCACAAGCCTTGCAGATCTCCTCGCTATCAAAGGGACCGGGGCTTGCGCAGTTGTTGTAGGTAGTGCATTGTACACCGGAAGGTTCACACTGGCAGAAGCGATATCTATAATCAAAGATTAAGTATAGTTATATTGTGGATACTCCAATCCTTTAACTATTATCTACTTAATATTCTGATCACATAAAATGGGTATATCTATGAGAGAAGCAAAAATCGCACGCAAAACCAATGAGACCGACATCCAGCTTGAGTTGAGGATAGATGGCACAGGTTCGTCCAAGATAGATACTGGTATAGGTTTCTTTGACCACATGCTCACAGCATTCTCAAAGCATAGCGGATACGACCTTTTTGTAGAGGCGAGGGGAGATCTTTTCGTAGATGACCATCACCTCATAGAGGACACGGGTATAGTTCTTGGACAAGCCATTGCAGCAGCTCTTGGAAACAAGGCTGGTCTTGCAAGGTTTGGTGAGGCACGTATTCCCATGGATGAAGCTCTTGCAAGTGTAGCACTTGACCTAGGAGGGCGCAGTTATCTAGTGATGGATGCAGTTTTCCAGGCACCGAAGGTCGGAGAGTTCAGCACCCAGATGGTGAGGCATTTCTTTGAGTCCATAGTCCAGCACGCAAAAATAAATATGCA
>CAZBJM010000042.1:0-4149 GCA_964492225.1 uncultured Methanosarcinales archaeon | reverse complement strand
ATCTCTGGCATGGTCAGTTCGTATGCATCGGCAAAGCATCCAATGGCAAAACCAACATCAAAGTCAAGCACCTCTTTTACCATATCTCGCACAGTCACTGTATACGATGCAAGTGTTCTGGCGACCTCCCTCTTATGCTCAAGCTGTCTTATGAGTATCTTTTTCTCAAGATGCTGCTTGAATACATTCAATTGTTCATGGTCCGCCTCCAATGGATGGCTTATCTCCTCAGGGAATAATGTATCTACGAATAGATTCTCTTTCTTTTCAAGGGCAAGGGCAGTACATATCTCAGCGGCACATTCCCTGACAACGCCATGATAGGAACTATGCAGTTTCTTTCCGATAAGCTCTTTCAGCTCTACCGTACCCTTCATCACCTTCATCATTTCCTGTCCGCGTAGTGTGAACTCGCTGTTTACAAGACACTTGTCTAGTTTCTCATTGGCACGCCTTACAGCATCACTGACGCAGACATCAAGACCGTGAAGTACAGAATGAAGTCTGTCGACCTCTGCATCCGTACCTGCCCGGATGTTTCCCTCATTGTCGATAGATGAAAGCACTGATGCCAGTTTCACAAGGCTTGCATCGGAAATGGCAGTACAGGACCCAATACCCTTTGAGCGTAATAATTGTACTGTCTGGATAGAAGAGCTAATGCTTTCAAGGTTCCTCGCAAAGGAAAATATCTCTTTTTCCGGGACCACTTGCCAATTCTCTGCACTTTTCAGGTCTGTCATGAACTCAGGACCAATATCTTCCGGCATGTCAAATGACAAGTACGTATCACCTGCCGCAATGACGTGCGAGTAGCCTCGTGAAATATCAATGAACTCTGACAGGGACCTTGCAAGATGCACATCCATCAGGGCTCCAAACCTCCCTCGAGCATACTCAAATGTCTTCTGGTCCGCTGTAACGATAGCCCTATCTCGGACCTTTGGTATGGTTGACCTGATGTCTAGCTGTTTGACCTTTGTAAGCAATGGGAGCAAAGTATCCTCATCTTTCAGGACCTTTGCTGTTTCCATGTTCGAGGAAACGATTTTGCGCATTTTGGCTATGAGCTCGGATCGACTTGAAGGATAAGGAATGAATATGGAGAGCTTATCCCTGGCATAGGACGTGTGGGCAAAACCCTTCACAAGGTCAAGTATCTTTTCATAGACATCCATGGCCTCCCGGGTCTTTAGGAAATCACCAGGTGTTATGCCATCTATCCTGTTCCTTGCATCATGTACTAAAGATATCGCGTATCGCTGCCCCATACCCTCGACCTGTGCAAGGCTGGCTATATCTCCACCGATTATTGCTTCCATGGCCAGTTCCTCAGTGCCGAAATGTTCTATGAGGCGTCTGGATGTCTTATCCCCGATGCGGGGAATGTCACGTAAGCTACTGATAACAACAGACATAGAATAAACTCCTGGATAACGTATCAACTATCTGATCCCAAGACCATTGCACCTGAAAATTGATCAAGTGTGTATTTATGGATGCCCCTCTCTGCCTTATATCGGTCACGTGCCGACATATCACTTATATCAGAGGAAGTGCTGGTTTGCACACGCATGGCATGCTTTCTGTTCCTCCGACCTTGTATCATCTGAGAGTCGAAGTAAACATCCCATAACTCCTCTACGGATCCCTTCTCCTCGGTATGACCTATATTTTCGAAGTTGGTGGACGGCATATGTGTAAGGTCCTCAAGGCCTAGATATCGTCCATTACCGATCCATGCGGTCCTATTGTCCACCACTGCAACAGGCATGTCATGGTTCTTGGCAGCAAGCCAACGGCAGAACATGTCACCTATCCTGTGCCCAGTACCTATCTTCACCAAGAGCACACCATTGACTGGCTCAGGCCTTGCAAACATGCAAAGTTGCCTATAGGCACGTGCTACTTCCTTCATTAAAGTATAGGACCTACTACCTTGGCGACCCTTGCATGAATAAAGCATGTCCGCATTACCTGCACACGAACACATGAAGCGGACAAGCTCAGCGGGGTCGCATGAAGAATGACGTAGCACCAGATCGATGTAGTCCTCAATATCTGGGTCCCATCTTGATATTTTCGTCCTTCTTTGACCAAACAGGGATAGGACAAGGGCCTTGATGTTTGCCCCAGACGTGAAGCCTACAAGGTCGATGCCATGCTCTGCTCCTATGAAGCTTAACTTGCTCTTTACCTCGTCTATGCTTTCTGCAAACATAAGGTCAGAGCCTGGATGCTGTAACAGTTCACAACATGCAAGCAACACTCCTTCTACACTGGTTCTAAATGCTATGATATGCGGTCTCATCATCCTGCCTCCATAAAGGATGAAAGGTCGGTCTGTCGGCGTCCATTTATCTCAATGAAGGGTCTGGCCCTTGAGATAACTACTCCCATACGCATGAGCTCCTTTTCAGAGGATATGGGGCGTGATCCGATTATCCGTTCTGCACATATAGGCCCGATCCCAGGTACAAGCAACAGTTCATTCCGACTTGCTGAATTCACGTTCACAGGAAAACGTTCCGGGTCTGATAATGCTAACATGAGCTTTGGGTCTTTATCAGGCAGGAAGCCCTCGTCGTCATAAATTATGTCTGAAGCCTTCATGCCATAGTCCTTCAACAGGTATGATGTTTGATAGAGTCTCATCTCTCTCCACTTTGGAGAAGCTGGACGGCCCTCGAGAGGCGTTGAAGGAACAGGCTCAAAGCTCATAAAATAAGGGCGTCTCAATTCGTATTCTTGCATGAACCGACCAACGGTCCTGATAAGCTCCAGATCGGATTCTTCCTGTGCTCCGACCACAAACTGGGTATCATTGGAACCGATGATATTTCCTCCACCGTATCCCTTCCTTTTTCTGTGTATCAGGTCCCTTGTCCATTTAAGACGCAGAAGCACATCATTCATATAATCAAAATCAGGACAAATCTCAGAATAGTTCCCAGCACTGGTTGCTTCGGCATTCACACCGAACTTATTGGCATATTCTGCTATCTCCTCCAACAGATACAGAGGAGTGCCGGGCATCACACGTATATGGATATATCCTGTGAAACCCTGCTTGCGCAAAAGTGCCGCAACCTCAAGCTGTTTTTGCGCAGTTCTTTCTACATCCCCTGAAATTCCGGAGGAAAGGAACAAACCTTCCACCGCATTTCTCCTGTAAAACGACCAGGTTATCTTTGCTATCTCCTCTGGGCTTAGGGAAGTGCGGGTGGATTGACGGCCACAGCGATTAGGACAATATGTGCATTCACCAGAGCATGCATTGGTAAGTAAGGTCTTATAGAGCTGTATGCAACGACCATCTGGACCAAAGGCATGACACACAGCACTCTGATTACAACTATCATATTTTGTCCCCTCTGAAAGGATCTGCATCCTTTCAGTAAGGGTGAAGTGGTGTTCACCTGCAATGTGGTGGTTTGTCATTGCAGGGAAATGCTACTTTGAAATATATAAGCAGGGACCAAGCGTTGTGAAAGTATTATCCCTTCTTTTCCTCGTGTTCGTCCTTTATTTTTACCTTGACTTTCAGAACACTGACAGGTTCTAGTTTTTTCCAGAGGACTGTTGAATTCTTATCGAATACAAAGTTGTTGACTGTCTTATCAGAGAATGCACCATTCACTTCATACACAAAAAAACCTTCTTCTCCATTGGTAGAAACGACATTCTCCTGGCCGCGGATGTTCCGCACCTCCACAACAGCTACCTTCTTCAGTGTTTCAAGCAGAGTTGCACCCTTCTCAACCTCCACGGTCTTAGATGGGGCGAACATATCGAGGGCATGGAACAGATTCCTGTTATTCAGTTTCAGTACATGCGTCTTTCCGTATACCTTTCGCTGTATAAGGGAAGCAGCTTCCAGGATGTTTGCATGCTTTGCTGCGACAGGGACGGATATATCAAGTTCCCTGGCAAGTTCCGAGATGTGCATTTCTCCCTCTGTTAGCTTTTCCAGCATCCTTAGCCGAGTTTCACTACCAAGTGCACTGAACAGTTTAAGCCTATCCTGGTGTTCAGGGTCTTCATTATCGATATTATCAACCGTGCTCATATATATTAAAGATATGAAAACTAATATATATAAGTAACTGCTTGCTTTTTTGCATTAAATGCAGTAGACCCTGCAATAGG
>CAZBJM010000041.1:0-15758 GCA_964492225.1 uncultured Methanosarcinales archaeon | reverse complement strand
CGGAGCTTGTGGTGTAATTAGTGGAGGCTAGTTATCAGGGAGCGCATAAGTGAGGCTAGATCCCGGCAATCTCTGCCCGGTTTCTCTGCTTTCTGTACATACCGGTTCATGCATTGCCACATGGTAGACAGCTTTTCTATATCCATCCTTTCTTGCATGCAATATATGCCTGCCTTTTGTGTCTATCTTTAATTTAAGATGCCCATCAGCATCTGTTTCTCCAATTTCTATCCCATCAAGCTCGATCATTGCACCTTGGAGAGGGGATGACATGGACTTGACACAAAGGGTAAATTCTTCCTCAAATATTACATCGTCCAAAATAGCAATAGATATGGGTTCATCGTATCCATCGAATTTAAGGACTAATAACTCCCCATCCCAATTTTCATTTAATATCCTGTTAATTATCACCCTACTACCATCAGGACTCCAGCTATCCTGTGTGAAATAGTTGAGATTATATTGATATGCATCACGTGGAGACACTGTAATGACACTATTGTTTCCATGTCTGATAAGTGAAACCACTCTATCAGACCAGTTGTAGAATGCAAGATACTTGCTAGATGGGTGCCATGTGAACCACTGACCAAGGACTAGATCATTTAGTTTTGTTCCGTTTTGCGAGAAAATTGAATGTGCTGAGGCTATGTAGTTTCCATCGGGACTCCATATTGCCGGAACTATTAGGTATGCATGTGTAGTGTTATTCTCTCCAAGGAGTTGCCTATCCTTAGCGTCTGCATCTGCCACAAAAAGCTGTGAGCTTACAAGTGTTGAACCATCCCATCTTGAATTGGTGAACAATATCTTGCCATTCTTTGACAGAAGAAGATAGTCATCGGTGCATTGATTGTTTATTTTTATTGTGCTGCTATTGTTTATATAGCTTACAAAATTATTTCGAAGATCGGGAGAGTTGCAGCTATAGTAAATCCTGCTATTGTCGTGACCAAAGCCAAGGATCTTGATCAATGAACAGGATCCTGTCAAATAATCTTCGAAGTTTATGCGAAGAAGACCACTTCCATCACGGTTTATGACCCACAGGTGTTCACCACAAAAAGCAATCCTATCTCCCACATTATCCCATTCAAAGCTTGATATTTTCTCATCACCGGGGGTGCTGATCAGTTTTAGTGTAGATCCTGTTCTGTCTGTTTGATACAGCTTGTCATCTATTATCAGAAATGCACAAGTGCCGTCAGGACTCCATTTGAATTCTTTCTGATGCGGTATTTTATGGAACCCAGCTGCAATTGTATCTGCTGTGGTGTAATCTGTACCCACTGCTCTGAAAGTGCCATCATTTGTGTCGGCTATTACAAAAATTGTCTTTTCATTCTTGTGCAACATAAATGTGACTTTATCACCATTTGGATCCCACATAGTTTTAGCAGGACCCTTAACAGGAATATAATGCATCGATATGGCAATTGGTGTTGAAATTATCTCTCTTTGCTCCGTTCCGTCAGCATTCAATATGTACAGAGCATTAAGTCCACTTTCCGACTGTGAAACAAAACCATTTTTGACAGGTGCATATCGTGAATAAACCATTATTTTGCTACTGTCTGGACTCCAAGAAACGCTTGTACTTATGTGCTCTTCATCGGACATATTATACTTTAATGAAACAAGATCATAAAATGATGGCTCAATTATTTTTGAAATTGAGGTCGTTTCCACTACATCAAAACATAATTGTTCTTGTGGGATAGCTGCCACCGGGTGCATGCATGCTATCATCATGCATACTATCAGTATTTGGTTCAGGTTCATGTATGTATAAGTATTTCCATTGCATCTTGTGGGTTTTATGTAGAATTTTGTTGCATTTAAAGCATGTGGACCTTTATTTTTTAATATTTTTTCCATTATATTCACCTATAATTTACATTAAAGTAATACAGACATATACAGAATACCAGCATCGTGCGCATATGCCGCTACTTTTATCCATTTAATGAGATCGTTTCTTTTCATACTTGTACCTCTATAGGGTGATATCCTTGCGGAGGAAGGCGATAAAGGATGCTATCAAAAATAGCACCGGAGTCACTATAAGATAGACAAGGCTTGACCAGAACTCGTGAAGCCATGTGCTTAGGCTGTGGGCGGTGTCGAAAATGCCGCCAATTGTGCTTGTGCCTTCAATATGGCGCACAACATCATGTAAACCAGATGTTGCCTGAGCATAATGATTACCAGGAACATATTGCAGGCAATCGAGTGTAATAGCACGTACTGACACGGGATCATCATTTATGGTGTAGGCTAGTATCTGCACAAGCTGTGAAAACAATATAGTGATAAACAACCATATAGCAATGCTATAGATCAAAGAGCTACTTGACTTATTAACAATCGTTGAGATAAGCACCGATACTGCAAGGAAGGACATAGAATATAGGAAGGCAAGAAACACAAATATTTCAATTCTGATAATATATTCCATGCTAACAGCTACTCCTGAAACAATAAACATTGTACCAACTGCAAGATTTACCGAAAGGAAAAGAGAAAGCAAGATGCAAAGACTTGCACCAAGAACATTTCCAAGTATGACATTATCTCTGAAAACGGGATGTGTCAAGAGCACGTTCATTGAAGCTGACCGAGTTTCCTTTGACACTGCGTCAAAACCCATGACAATACCTATGATGGGGGCAAATCTTCCGACAGCATTTGAAATGCCGATGAAGCCTTTCATAAGGTCTGTGGCTCCGAATATAGTCTTGGTATAATCAAGATGCATCCCTGAAACATAAGATTGAGCTACAACAACAATGGTGAATGTAGCTGCAAAAATTAGGAATACATTAGAAGTCAAGTGATCGGAGAACTCTTTTTTTGCAATTTCTCCAATAATTCCAAATGATCTTTTTGTTGCAGACATTCTAACCTCGGATATCATCTCTTAGAAATGCAATGTACGACAATATTTGAAGCAAAATGGGAATCACAAGCAGAAATATAATGTCACCAATGTAATATCCGCTAAGATATGATAAGGAGTATCTTGTATCCAAAAATCCATTGATGTCAGAGTTAAAATTATATCCACCATAACTTAGATCCTGCTTACCCAGAGTAACTTTAGAAAAATGATGAATGGGAGATAAATAAAATAAAGCAGAACCTGTACTTCGGAACTTTTGTGACATATCAAACATCGATTCACCCGTGATAAAACCCGTTAGTGCCAATATGCTCAAACCAAGAGCAAAACATAGATTTATCCACACTGCAACACCAAGTGCAAGAGAGAGGATCTCACTTTTGCATAAAATAGATGTAAGAATACCAAGTGACAAAAAGGTCATAAGATATAGAAAGGTGAAAGCTCCAAATATGTACAGGCGTAACATTGATTCAAAATTTGCAGTCTTTCCTGTAAGTAAAAGATCAGATGCAATTATGAGTGTTAGAGATAAAAACACAATGCATAGGACATTTAGGCTAAGCCCAATGAGCTTTCCTGTTATTATTTTATCCCGAAATACAGGATGTGTGAGTAAGACATTCAGGCTATTGCTCTTTCTTTCAGCAACAATAGCATCATAGCCCAATGCAATACCAAGAATTGGGAAAAAAACAGCTATCACCTGTGCAATATCACCAAAATTACTATTATTTTGAGTAAAGGCAAACAAAGTTCCAAAAAACAATATTGAGAGGAGGATAGTACTCTTCTCATATAGCTTATCTGAGAACTCTTTCTTTGCTATTGCCATGATAACTCCGGATGAACTCACTTAACTCACCTTTTGACCTTTGTTAAATAAACACAAACAAGAGCCATGAGTGTATAAACTGCTCTAAATGAGGGTGTTTGATTATTTTTTTCATTTGCAGCATCGGGTTTTGTTTGTGCTGCATTCTCTTTTGTATCAACTGATGTAAAAGATTTTGGTTCTTTTCCAATTACTTGACTTGCATGCATTTTTTTCCAGCCCTTGGAAAGATCGGTGCCGTCCAGTGGGTAAATAACCGAGTTCATATGCTCTCTTGTATTATAATTTATACACACAGCGGCAAGCATAGTTCCATCTGGACTCCAGTCCCTTATATAATAGTGGTCACCAATTTTTGCGGGTGTAACACGCTGAAGTCCTGTGCCATTGGGTGCAATTACAAACAGAGGTGCCATTGTTTCATTTTTAACCTCAGGTATTGAAGGTTCGGTTTTTCTCATAAGAGCATTTTTATCATACGCTGATGTGAATGCTATGAGATTTCCACTTGGGGAGATAGATATCAAATTTTGATTTGTATGGCTAGTTGTTAAACCAAAATCTGTGATGTATGAAAGATTTGTTCCATCGACATCGATTGAGTATAACTGATCCTTATTTTTGGTGAAAAGTAATTTATTTCCACTAGGAAACCACATTGGATTACTCACATTTCCTTGATGCAATAAGCGTGTACTGTGCTTTGGTCCCTCTACCAAATATATGCTTTCGTTTTTATGGAATAAAATAATTGATCCCTTAGGTTGCCATCCCCATATGCCATCAAAATCGGATTCATCTATCTGAAGCGTGTGGGTTCCATTTATGCTTGATAGATGCGTATTATATAAAAAAATATTGTTTTCTCTATCTTTATTCTTTTCATCTATTGATAAATATAGGAGAAATTTCTGTTCATCCGGACTTAGCCTTAATGAATACCTTTCACCTTTTTTTGCTTCAAATAGTAGTTTAATTTTACTATTTTCAAACAATGCAACGCTTCCATTTTCTAATGATAATAGAATACTTGTTGAATTATACCAACCACTCTTAGTGGAATAACCAGGTACTGGAACATAATATTTTGTGCCGTCATTTATATTTTCTATCCAAATATGATAATCTTTTTCAGCACCAACTTTAGTGTATCGGTCATATGCTACAACGCTTGAATCATGATTAAATAATAGATCAGAGTACGAAACTGGATCATTATATATACTGTCGATAATTTCAGAGAATTTTGTACAGTTTTGAGTTCCAATTAACCTTGTGTTACTTCCATCAGGATCACAAAAAACCATCTTTACACTGGTCCTTCCACTGAATTTATACATCCAAACATTGATCTTATTTCTACCGGGAACCCACTCTAGTCCTTTGATGAAACATCGGTCTTTTTCATCTATTTTATAATCGATTTCCCCATATGTTTTATTTTCCATATTAAATATATAGTGCCATTGGTCTCTGTCTATTTGATTAAAACCAGTTGCCATGTCAGTCATATCGCATGCTATGATTGTCATATATTTGCCATCTGTACTCCATAAAGGGTCACCTAATGCAAATTCTTTAATATTAGGTACATTTTGTATATGAAAAGGTTCAAATGATAATGAAAAATTACTAAGGTCCTCACCTGAATCAATATCAATCGTTTGTGCTATTGCAAGATCACTAATTAGTATAACAAAAAGAATACATAGGTATATTTTTTTCATAATGCTCACATTTAAACTTACTTAAAACATCCGACCTTAAGACTTTTCCAAAATAAAGTATCAATTGTTACAAAATTATACCACTAATCAAGATAAAAATAGTTGGTAGTATTCAATGTGCCCTCTACATCTGGATGTTCCACCGCTGCAAGACCTGATAATACAAAGCACATTGTAAGTACTAATACTAGGTTCTTTACTTTTACCATATTTTTTTAACTCCTTTCTTTTTTTAATTAAATCCAGACTAAAAACCCACCCAACACCTCCCCCATTGAGCACCAATTTTGCTCATCATTTTCGCAAAACACTGGCAATATGTAAAGTTGTTGTATCGTCGGGCTTTTTCTGCAAGCCGGAGGCAAAAGTACAGTAAGCTTAAAATACTCGCAAAGCTACAGAACCATGCCTTTTGGCTGATCTCTGGAGTTTGGTTGATTTGAAGAGCCCCAAACTCCAGCTAGCATTTATATAGTGCTTGTAGTTGACCATAAATTTTAAACTGTATACCAATGACCCAAATATAGGCAATGTATACGTATTTTATAACTATGGTACTTGAATACATTCATGTATTTTGTGAGTATATATGCGTTATGGTTATATTGGAATGTGAAACAGATTTTTACATTTGCACGCCGGATATCAGAATATACGATTGATGAATCCTGATATTGCAGTACTTATCACAAACTTTATAAAGATTCAAATCCCCTCCACTATCCTCAAAAACAGCTTCTGCAAGTTCATCTCCTGCTCCTCAAGCTTTGCCAATGTCCCCCTCCCCTCACGACCACCCGTGCAATATCAGCACCATTGCGATCTTTTGAGTGTACCCTGACAGTATTTCCTAAAACCTCCACACCCAAACTCCTGCCATATCCTGCACAAGCTCCACTGCTATCTCCAAACACATGTTCTATATAACTTAGTTATTTATCAGTATCCTCTTTACCTTTACTTGGAATTTCTTTTACTACATCTTCAATCAACCTTGAAAAGTCCACTGCATTTTTAGGGGTTATGACAGGTTCTCCTAATCTCCTTTCAATATTTTTTCTAGCATCCCCTGCTAAACTTCCACCATCTTTGGCAATTTTTCGATTTTCCTCCAATCCGTGTGGATCTTCTTTATTCGTTAGCCGTGTTGTAGTTGCTTCGGCAAGCATATTGAGCACCAGCTCAAGTGTGGTCATATTATCCCTTAAATTTTCTTTTTTCAATCCTTTGAAGTCTTTATATCCCCTTGTAGTCATTCCTGACCAGGCTTTTGTAATTTCATTGGTTAATATGGCATATTCTATTCCTTTCTGGATCCCATGTTCATCCCAAGCATCGGTTAATTCTTTCCTCACTTGTATTGCTTGCAATCTTTGATTGATCCACTCTTTTGAATAACCTTTCATTAGATAGGTTTCTAAGGCTCTATCAATTGTAAGTTCAGGATCAATAGTTTCATTGATCCTCTCCTTCCCAACTTCTGCAAGCCACATCTTAAATGGCTCCGCCTTGGGTGATGGGATAGATTGGATAATGCGAAATATACCTTGCAAGTCAGCCACATCGGTCTTATACATTTTTCCATCCTTGTGCGACTGCATTTTCAGTTGGTTACAATATGTAACCAACTCACTCCCCTCATCTTTTAATCTCTTTTTTAATACTTTCCAATAGTTGTTCGGATTCTCACTTTCTGTAAGCACCCCTACAACATCGACTAGCGAAAAATACCATTCCTCTTTTTCATTGTCCCAAACTGATCGTATCTGCTTATTTTCATACAATTTTATTTCATCCATGTATGCCACCTCTTTATAAAGACTTTTCAATATATTGTTTACTCTGCCACTTTAAATTTATGCTCTTTCAATTTTCACTTGGCTGCAATTTAAATCTTTTGTACACCGCTTAAGGTTTAAAACTGGAGACTGGCTAAAATTGCGCAAAGACTGATAATACCGCCCAACTATTCAAGACTTGGCTCGGTTTTGTTAGATTTTGGGCATATTACATTTGTATATTCATTTTTCCGACCAACTCTATAGTGTGATATCCTTGCGGAGGAAGGCGATAAAGGATGCTATCAAAAAGAGCACTGGAGTCACTATTAAATAGATAAGACTTGACCAGAACTCGCGAAGCCATGCGCTTAGGCTGTGGGCGGTGTCGAAAATGCCGCCAATTGTGCTTGGAGCTCTAATACATTCCACAACATCAGGCAGACCTGCCACAAGCTGTGCATAATGATGCCCAGGTGTAAATTTTAAATAGTTCAGTGTTATCGCCTGTGTTATTTCTAAGTTATCTGTGATAATGAGTGCTGATGTCTGTATCATTTCTGCAAGTAGTACTGTAAAAAATAACCATATTGCAATGCTATAAAGCAAAGATATGTTTGACCGGTCTGCAATTGTCGATATGAATAAAGATAAGGCGACAAAAGTAAGCGAGTACAAAAATGAGATCAAAATAAACAATTCAATGCGTAGTAAATACTGCATTGTGATAGGCATCCCTGATACAATGAACATGACACCTGTAGCTATATTTACAGAAATGATAAGTGTAATGAAAATACACACCAGAGCACCCAGAAATTTCCCAAGGATAATAGTGTCTCGAAAGACCGGATGTGTAAGAAGGACATTTAGAGAACTTGAACTTATCTCTTTGACCATCACATCAAAACCCATAACAATTCCCATTACTGGGACAAATATCCCCACAACTCTGCTAATACCCCGAAAAGCTTCCATGATATCTGGCATATAAAGTACTGAAAGCGAATAATCCGCATGTAATCCCATTACATAGGATTTTGCCATTATAACAAGAGTAAATGTAAATACAAAAGCAAAAAAAGTTGGGCTGTGCACACGACAAGCAAACTCCTTTTTTGCAATTTCAACTACATTATGCATGCTAGTATACATCGAATTACCTCAAATATCCTTTCTTAAAAAAACAAAGTACGTAGCTATCATCAATACAAAGGGAACAAAGGTCAGATACACAATACTGTCAAAATAATATTCAAAGAGATAAGACAAATGGAATCGAGTATCAAAAAAACCGTTGACATCTTGCAAAACATTGAAGGTTCCATAACTCATATCCTGTATTCCAAGTGTCACTTTTGAAAAATGGTGTATGGGGGAGGGATAAAATAACTTAAAGCAATAGGACGGGAATAGATTGGTCGCACTTAAAAAATTCTCTCCGGTGATCAATGATGAGAGCATAATTACTGTTGAGCCAAATACAAAGCACAAATTGATCCAAAAAATAATCCCAAAAGCAAGTGATGAGTCCTCATCGGCATACAATACCGAACTTAGAAAGCCAATTGTTACATATATTGCTATATACAAAAAAGTAAAAAGTCCAAAGATATACAACCTTAGCATCGCATCTATCTGAGCATGTTTTCCGCTTATGATAAGATCTGCTGCAAACATGAAGGTCATGGATAAAAACACAACGCATAAAATAGACAAGCAGATCCCAAAAAGTTTTCCAAGAAGCAGTTGACCCCGTGAAACCGGATGTGTCAGAAGCACATTCAGACTTTTGCTGTTTTTCTCAGAGTTGATGGAGCTATATGCAAGTGCAATTCCAAGTAAAGGGAAAAAGATTGCAACCGTTCGAACCACGTCCTCAAGACCATCGCTTTTGTGAGTGTTAATAAATAAAAGCGACATGAATATAAACGCAAGTAAGACTATGCTTTTTTCATGTAATTTGTCTGCAAACTCTTTTTTTGCTATTGTCATGATGATACTAGCTGAACTCATCACATTCTTCTCCTTTTTTGCAAGATGTAGAGGCAACACGTAACTACTATCAAGACCATAAACATTCCACTTGATCTAAAACCCGGGATGGGTCTGGATAATTCATTTTCCTCATTTGTTTCTGAATTGCTTAGCTCCTGCCTTTCAAAAAGCTCTGAACTACCCAAGTTCTTCCATCCCGATGCAATGTCGCTAGCATCAAGAGAGCAAATCACTGGTACATTATGTGCATTATCGGAATACTGTGAATATTTGACAGTAAGCATATTCGCACAAGGGCTCCACTCATCAATAAAATAATGTCTGCTTTTAATAGCCGGTGTAATTTGAATAAGTCCTGTAGCATCTGCGTTTATTAGAAACACAGGTGTTGCTACATAAGTTTTGATCGCATCGATGGATGGCTCACTTTCAATAAGCTTTCCACTTTCATCTAAAGCAGAGCTAAATGCAATATATTCACCATTTGGGCTAATAGATATCTTTTCATATCCATCGATCTTTTTTAGCTCCCATAAATGCTCATTCATTATGCCAATATCAGTTATATGAAAAAGATCGCTTCCATCTCTATCTATTGAAAAAAGCTGCTTTCCTGCCTCAATGAAAAGTATCTTCTTACCATCTGGAAACCAGCTTTGCCACTCTGCATTCCCTGTATACAGTAAGCGCCTTATACTTGTGTCCCCTTCATACAGATATAGGTCTCCATCTTCATTGGTCAAAAGATCAGAACCATTTGCTTGCCAAATACCGTGTTCTTTTGCCGGTATCTGAACAATTGTATTTTTGTTCATATTTAATAAAGAGTGTTCGCCTGATTCTGAAAAAAGCTCTATTTTAGTTTTATCGGGGCTAATGGAGAAAAAAACATAAGGTTGATCATTTGAGCATATCTCATAAACAATAGTATCATTGCATAGCAATAACAAGCGACCGTTGGATGTCAGGAAAAGGATGTGGGTGTTATTGTACCATTCGTAATGACTGACTGCAAGATCTTTAATTGAAATTGGCTTTGTGCCTTCAAGGTCTTCTATCCAATAATTTTCCCAAGACCCATCGCGAAATAATTTATACGATATCCTGTTTCCATCGGGACTAAATTGAACATAATTATACGAATGATCATTATTGTCCAGTGTATCTATTGATTCTGAAACATTTATATCATCAGTGCTACCCAATGCTTTCATTTCTGTGAGGTCAGGATTGCATATAAGGACACGATTGCTGGTAGTACCCTGCTCTCTTTTATTGATGGAAAAGTAAATTTTCAAGCCCCGGGGTGTCCACTGAGGCATTGACAGGAAATGATGCTCGTTCTCTTTAATACCGAGGTCTATTTTTTCATATGTTCTATTCTCGATATCTGCGATGTAATAGTAGTATTTTTGCATATATACGTTCTTTGTATCAATTACTGTTAAGAGCAAATGTTTTCCATCGGGGCTCCATTTTGTATAAATTGCTGTATGCCCTTTATTCATAGAGTTCGTGATTTCTTCTCCAATGGATGCTACAGCTATTGATGAATGATTGGGTTTGGAATTTGCAGAGATGTTTACATGGATGGACTCTGAAGCTCCCCCATGATACGATAATGTACATAATAGGATCAATGCGATGAATGTGAATATTGGTTTTGACATTGAACACTCCTATTAAATAAAAAATACTACTCGAGAAAACAATGCTTTCCCGAGTATTAAATAAACTGCATGTTTAATCCTTTGTTACTTATGTCCGCTGTATTTTAAATTGATAATTTATGTTGTTGAGATTATGACCAATTATCTTTACTCCAACTGGTGCATTATTCACAATATTCCTGAAATTTGGAGCTCCTCCTCCTCTGTATATACGCTGCATTTCTGACTCAGCACCATTTATGTTGTCGTATAGGCTAGCTTGTACATAATCATTTACTGAAGCTGAATCAAGATATAATGTCAGTTTGCTGTTCCTTGGAACAACTGTATTTTTCCAATAATCAACTTGATCTACAGGATTTGTGCTAAGTTGTCCATTTATTTGGTTATATCCATAATAAATGGGGAATTGTTTTGCACTTGACCATGTGCTTCCAGCATCCGGATATTCCGCGGCTGCAAGACCAGATAATACAAAGCACATTGAAAGTGCTAATACTATGTTCTTTAGTTTTACCATATTTTTAACTCCTTTATTTTATTCTTGTCTACAGCAAAGCCCACCAAGCACACACCCCACCCACTCATTTAACACCTGATTTCGCTCATTATTTTCGCAAAACACTGGCATCACAAGCAATGTAGAGTTGTTGCATCGTCGGGCTTTTTCTGCAAGCCGGAGGCAAAAGTGCAGTAAGCTTAAATACTCGCAAAGCCACATGAACCATGCCTTCGGGTGTGAGGAGTTCAATACCTCGCAAAAAGTATTTTGAACTCCTCTTATATTAGTAGTTACTACAAACATATGAAGCTTATCTTATTATTTAGGTGATTAGAATAATTTAAATAGTTACCCCTATTCTGCTTCATCACACCCCCTCCACTATCCTCAAAAACAGCTTCTGCAAGTTCATCTCCTGCTCCTCAAGCTTTGCCAATGTCCCCCCACCCTTCACGATCACCCGTGCAATATCAGCACCATTCCGTTCCTTTGAGTGTACCCTGACAGTATTTCCTAAAACCTCTACACCCAAAACTCCCACCATATCCCGCACAAGCTCCACTGCTCTCTCCAAAGCCATGTCCTGCACATCAAGCAGATAGTACACGCCATCCTTCTTTCTCACAAGATCACGCAAATCCTCCACAGAACCCACAGCAAGTAACCTTCCCTTGGCAATTATAGCAAGCCTGTCGCATATTTCCTCAACTTCTTCCATGGAATGAGAGCTCAGAAACACCGTGACTCCGCGACTCTTGTTGAGTTTACGGATAAGATCACGCATCATCTGAGCTCCCAGTGGGTCAATACCACTTGTGGGCTCATCAAGGAAGAGCACTTCAGGATCGTTGATAAGAGCCTGTGCCAAACCAAAGCGTTTTCTCATGCCTGTGGAAAATCCACCTATTTTCTGGTCGATGGCATGTGGAATTCCCACGGTTTCCAAGAGATCTTCGATGCGTTTCTCGCGTGTGTCAGCAGGAATGCTATCATAGAGCTTTGCATAGAAACGCAAGTTCTGCCGTGCTGTTAGATTGTCGTAAAAACCGGCTGGCTCCGGCAATACTCCAGTCCTTTCCCTGATATCTATCACTTGGCGAATGATATCATAGCCTGCAACTTTGCCGCTACCTGAGCTTGGTTCAAGCAGACCAATGAGCATTTTCATGGTAGTGGTCTTACCGGCACCATTTGGTCCGATAAATCCAAAGACCTCTCCCTTTCTGACCTCAAGGGAAAGATCAGTTACAGCATGGATAGGCTCGGATGCTTCACGCTTCCATAAGCTTTTGCTTTTCTTCTTTCCAAAGGTCTTACAAAGCTTACTTGTCTCAATGGCAAGTTCATATGTGTTGCTTGTATCTGATTTCAATTCCCTTTTTTCATTGGTCACATTATCACTCATAATTATCTCCTTCCAAACTTTGAAACTATCACAATCAGCACCACTACTGCAAAGAGCACAAGCCCAATACCGATAAAGCCACTACTCTCTGATCTTTCTACAATTACCTCAAGCCTGCCATCAGGACTTTGCGCATCATCACCTACCGCCCTCATCAGTATTTCTTTAGTTCCGGGGCTTGCATCGGCACGAACAGTAAGAAGTACTGAAGTATCCCAGGTTTCACCGGGTTTGAGCTCTGATATTGTTCCAAAGCTCCTTACTTGTGCAGTGACCCCTGATGCTTCCTGAACACGTAAATTGATGTTTCTGAGGGTCTTGTCACCGCTATTTATCAGAGTTACATAGATTTCCTCGGAAGAACCGGGATTGATAATGATACTTTCAGCACTTTGCGTTATGCTCAGGGTCTTGTCTTTCTCAAGCCCGTTATTGATACTGAGGCTTAAGGGAAGACATGCACCACGCTTGCCATTTTCAGGTACAGCCAGCACTTTTATACTATACACCCCATTACTTGTGTTTATTCCCGGACGCACACGCAACAACAAGTCCTGATTGGAGCCAGCAGCTACCGATACTTTTGTTAACCTCTGGTCACTACTTTCTCCAGATTTTAGAAATTCAGCTTTCCAGTTTGCCGGCAAGTCCTGAATGCTTAGAGTAAAACATGCCCTCTGGCTATGTTTGTTAACAATTGTAATGGGGTATTTAACAGAGTCAACAGCTCTTGTTTCCATTCCGGGGGTGATAGAGAATATTTCAATTGAGGGTTCTGTATGTCTATCTATTGTTATTGAAAATTCCCGTGTTATGGTATCTCCTTCATTGGGAATAAGATCTACCCATACCGAATGCATGCCATCAGTGGCATTATCGGGAATTTTTATCCTAAGATATAGTTCCACAGGCTGATTTGTGCCCTTTTGGAAAAAAAGACCATTTACCTGCTCATTTCCTTCATAGAATCCTGCATTCCAGCCTTGAGGTAGATTTCGGATTTGTAGTTTACACCATGCATCATCACTGTAGTTTTGACCTTTCTCGACCTTGATTGTAAACTCAGTGCTATCTCCGGGGTATGCTAGTTTTCCACTGATATGGTGCACAGCAGCGATGCTTGACCATGCAAGTGCAGTGCTTGGGGAGAGGAGGATGAGGAGCAGTAGTGCGAGTGATAGGAGTTTTGTTTTGTGTATCATGTCTTTTGTCCTGTATTAGAGAGTGATATCTTTTCGGAGGAAGGCGATAAAGGATGCTATCAAAAAGAGCACTGGAGTCACTATTAAATAGATAAGACTTGACCAGAACTCGCGTAGCCATGCGCTTAGGCTGTGGGCAGTGTCGAAAATACCGTTTATCGTTAATGGGGAATCGTAATAATTTATGATATCTTGAAAACCTGTTGTAGCCTGAGCATAGTGATTATTTGGAGTCAGTTTTAAAAATGTTACTGCAATATCGATCGATCCTTGCGGTTCTCCTGTGACTTGTAGTGCTACAATATAAACCAATTGCGAAACTATTAAAGAAACGAATAGCCATGTAATTACACTGTATACTAAAGAAATACTAGATTTACTTGCAAGAATTGAAAAAAGAAATGATATTGTGAGAAATGAAAGAGAATAGAGAAAAACCAGAAAAATAAAAATTTCAATGCGGATGAGATCTTGAACGGTAACTGGTATTCCGGAAACAAAAAATAAGATCCCTGATGCAATATTTATTGAAATAAAAAATGTGAGTAAAATACACATGCATGACGCAAGAATTTTGCCAAATATGATAGTATCCCTGAATACAGGATGAGTCAATAACACATTCAGAGTGTTTAGGTTGATTTCTTTTCTCAAAGCATCAAAACCAAGTACTATCCCCATTGCTGGTGCAACCCTACCGATAACTTTTGCCATTCCACAAAGTCCTTTTGTAGTGAGGGGAACTCCATAAACAAAAGAATTATAGTTTGTTACCATGCCTTGTACATATGCCTGAGCTATGATCACAATTGTAAATGTCAAAGCAAATGCAATGAATACTGGACTCATTAAAGTATCAGTAAATTCTTTTTTTGCGATTGCACCTATTGCATGAAGATTATTTGCCATAAAACCCCTCACAAATCCTCTCTAATAAATGAAATGTATGAAATAACGAACAAAAAAATTGGAAGTAAAATTAAGTATAAGAGATTGTCAAAGTAATACTCAATTAAATATGAAAAAGAGTGATTACTATCCATTATTCCTCTAATACTTGGTTGCCAAGCTATAGATTCATAACTAAGATCACCAATACCCAAAGAAATAGCAGCAAAATGATGCAGTGGCGATGGATAGATCAGTGTAGCATAAGCATTTTTAAACTCCTCTGCACCATCAAACATGGATGAACCTGTAATTAGCGATGATAACATAATGATCGTTGAACCAAGAGCAAAACAAAGGTTGATCCATATAACAACCCCAAAAGCAAGGGAAGAGACTTCAATTTTACAAAGAATTGATGAGATGAGTCCAATACATGCATAAATGAGAAGATAAAGAAAAATAATCAAACCAAAAAAATATAGCCTATACAGTGAAGCAAATTGCACTACCTTCCCCGTAATTAAAAAATCTGCTGCCATCATTAAAGTAAGGGATATAAATACTACTGAAAAAATTACCATACACATGCCAAGTAATTTACCAACTATCAAATTATCGCGAAATACAGGATGTGTCAAAAGTACATTTAAAGTCTTACTATTCCTTTCACCAACAATAGCATCATAACCTATTGCAATTCCAAGTAATGGGAAAAAGACGCCAATAATTCTTGCAACACCGGAAAAACTTGTTTGTGTGTACACAAATAAAGTTACCATAAACATTGCCATCATAATAACTATGCTTTTCTCATGCAACTTATCTGCAAACTCTTTTTTTGCTAT
>CAZBJM010000040.1:0-15856 GCA_964492225.1 uncultured Methanosarcinales archaeon | reverse complement strand
CACATAATGTTGTATCTACTATTACTGCCATATTTATATCTCCTTTTGTCAAAATTCCACTACAAGTATTATCATTAATTCCTTTTATGCAGGCCGAAGATCATCGGTAGCACCATCATCACTATTGCCATCCATGCCGTAAATCCTGGAGTTTTTCCAGTATCTATAGGCTTTTCTGGGTCATTGATCATACCCTTTACCTGTGCCATGGTAACTACAGGTACTGTATGTGTTTCTCCTGGGAATAGGTGGTCAATGAGTTCCTGAGGAGCTGAGGTATACTTAAGGGTAGCTTCTACTGCAACTGGGTATGCTGTATCCTCTGGCATTTGGAATGTATGCTGCTGGGCCACAGTTGCCTTTGGAGCTATCCTGTTATCTGCAAGGACCCTATCGGCGAGCCAGAAGCTTAAGGTTTCTCCCTTCTCGTTACCGAGCACAGTATTATACATCACAGACGGTCCCTTTCCTGAGGCGCTATCTGCCTTTGTTGTGCTATATACCTTCTGACCGTTGGCATCGGTGGCCGTTACATCTACCCATATCTGCCGTATCTCTGCAACACCGGTGGGCAACATATGTCCCGTGCCTGAATTGGTGACCTCTATCTTCATTGTGACATCGTCTCCCTTCTTTGCAGTTGCAGGTATATCGATGTTCATGGTTGCGGCTTTCTGGAGCCTCTCGACAGCGAGTTTCTTTTCCTTTTCAGATCCGAGCATACCGGTCACAAAAGCATTCGCCCCTACTGTACTATGCATGGCAACATGTTCCCTCTTTGGACCGCCAGATGCAGACCTTCCTGGATTTGCCTTGAATTCAGTGATACCAGGGCTCATATGGCATTGTTGACAGGTGATACCCTGCTGTCCGTAGGAACTATTCTTCCAGGAGGAATAAGTATCATCGATAACAAGACCATTCACAGGGTGCGTGACCTGGTGGCACATTCCGCAGAACTCTGATCGTGTATGAAGTTCCAGATACTCTGAATTATGGAAGGCGGACCTTGAATCTTTATATGGTCCCCATTTCGTGTCCCCTGGGGTGATTATGAATGGTGCATTACCAGTTCCATTACTGCCGGATACGGTGTGACAGAAATCACATTGGACACCCGCATGTGCTATCTCACTGAGCTTTGAGCCATCTATGGGCGGTATCTCTCCAGCAAGGACCCCTATGGGGGTGTGACAGCGGGAGCAGAATTCATCCACCAGTCCATCAGTATCACTACTTGCTGCATGGAACTCTTTCTGGTAGAATGGGTCCTTATACGCATTTGCGTGCATGGTCCCACTCCACTGGGAATAGGAGATTGCATGGCACATTTGGCATTCTTTTGCAGATGTGAACTCCGATGAAGTGCAGGCACCTGAAGCAGTAGGCTCAGCCGCATAGGCAGACCCTGTAAAAAATAATACTATAACTAAAATAAAGATTATCGTAAGGAATCTAATCTTAATGACCCCCTGATCAATTATTGCTCATCTTCGACAAGAACGGTCTTCAATAAAATCTTTTAACACTTGTATATTAGGTTGAAAGTAAATGGCGCCACTATATGTAGGCACCATCTATCTTCCAGCTGAGTCAAGCTCTTATTGTAATGTCTTCAAGGCATGTCTGCATGCAGCCACAGCCGGTGCACCAGAAGTAATAAAGATCACGTCCATTACTTCCATGATCTCTTCCTTTGTAGCTCCATGATTGATAGCGCTTTTCATCTGGGAGGCAACACATGCTTCACATTGTTTTGAGGCTACCACTGCAAGTGCCATTAATACCTTTGTCTTAGCAGGAAGGGCTCCATCTTGAAGTATGCCACTATTGCACATACTATATTTGTCCATGAACTCAGGTTCAAGCTCTTTGAGCGTCTGCAGTATGCCAGGTGTGAATCCTAGCTTGCTGGACATCTCATCAAGTACTTTCTGGCGCTTATCGCCACACATACCTCTTCTTTTCTCCACATTATCGCCTCCACAAGTTCCTCTATTTTCTGTATTGCCGCTTCCACACATTTTTTCATTATGGCTCATGATCTTATCTCCTTATCGCTAAATTGTACATTGTACAAACATAATTATCAATGCAACCATATATAGCCTTCAGTCAAAACCTTCCGGTATTGTTTGGTCCAGGCAGTACTTACACATCAGCCGTGGGAGGCCCAGTGGAAGTCTTTCCACGTGTGGTGGCTTTCCTACAGAAACGGGAAGTTCCAGTTCCTTAGTATGGTCTATGCATAGTCCCTTTCCACATACGATGCAAACGCACACAGCTTCTGTGTCTTTATTTACTTCCATACAGTCATAACACTTCATCATGATATTACCTCAATAGTTCTCTTTCAAGGCATTGTGGCAGGTAATGCACATTATTTTAAGCATGCGTTTTGTGTCTTCATACTTGCACTCTACACCCATGCCACACTTCAACCTGATACTATATTCGCCCTCCCAGACAGGGGAGTCTTCGCGAACCAAGTGTTGCTTGCAGACCCCTCTTCCACAAACAATGCAAATAGCTACTGTGTCGCTATTTTTACTAGATCTGGAACATTCGTAACATCTCATTTTACTCACTCCATTCTATTGATCATTGATCTTAGCTTTCGTTTAGCAAAGTAATTAGTAAGGTACTATCCCTACGTATCTTCTAGGCCAGTTTTTAAAATTACATTTCAATGAGAACGATCTCCTTTTTATGCCTACCCCCTGTATACCTGATAATGCTTCTATTATCAGTTTTTAAGATGTTTAGGTCAATGGTATATATACTTGACGGTTACTGTCTCTATTATGTGGGCCACTACAAGCAAAGGGCACAAAAATATGCTCTGATAACGCAGTCTGCATAACAATACTTTTATTAACTATCTCCCTATTCTACCAATGTTAACAATAGCTTCCCTTTTGTTGGCACGACATACCAACAAGGTTTTAAATAAGTATAGCTACCTGAATAACAACACTCAATAAGAGGAGGACTCAAATGACATTTGGAATAGAATTTGTACCGAGCGACCCAGTTCTCAAGATTGCACACTATGCAAAGCTTGCTGAAGCACAGGGATTCGATAATGTATGGATCACTGACCACTACAACAACCGTGATGTATATTCCACCTTGACCGTTCTTGCTATGACCACCAACAGTATCAAGTTAGGTACTGGTGTGACAAATCCCTACACAAGGAACGTGGCTGTTACGGCATCAAGCATCGCTTCCATTAATGAGATATCTGGAGGCCGCGCGATCTTGGGCGTTGGTCCAGGCGACAAGGCAACATTTGATGCAATGGGCATCTCATGGGACAAGCCATTGACCATGACAAAAGAGAGCATAGAGACCGTGCGCGCCTTCCTGACCGGTAAAAAGGTCAACATGAATGGTGAAATGGTAAAGATCAGTGGTGCAAAGATGGCATTCAAGGCAGGTAACATACCTATCTATATGGGTGCACAGGGACCGAAGATGCTCGAGCTTGCCGGTGAGGTAGCCGATGGTGTACTTATCAATGCATCTCACCCAAAGGACTTTGAAGTCGCAGTGAAGCAAATAGCTGCAGGCGCAAAGAAGGCTGGACGTGATCCAAAAGCTGTTGATGTTGCCGCATATGCTAGTTTCTCCATCGATGAGAAGCCAGAAAAGGCAGTCAATGCAGCTAAGGTCGTCGTTGCATTCATTGTTGCAGGTTCTCCAGACATGGTCCTCGAGCGCCACGGAATCGATGTTGCGGCAAAGACCGACATTGGTAACGCAATTGCAAAGGGAGACTTCGGTGCACTTATGGGCGGCATGGTCACAAATGATATGATCGATGCTTTCTCCATATGCGGAACTCCTGCAGACTGCAAGGCAAGGATCAATGATCTGCTTGATATCGGTGTGACCCAGATAGTTGCAGGTTCACCAATTGGACCTGACAAAGAGAAGGCTATCAGGCTCATTGGTAAAGAAATAATCGGACAAAAGTAAACAAATACGTCGGAGGCAATTAATGGCCCATCCTAAAATATTAGAGGTCATTGAACACGACGTCTGCACAGCTTGCGGGGCATGCGTATCAGCTTGCCCTGCCGGCGCTATTTTTATGAATAAGCATGCAGAGATTCGTGACCCTGATAATTCAGATTACTACGTCAAGGGAGCAGCACCTAATGTATGTGAGGGTTGCCTTACATGCGCAAGGTTGTGTCCTGTTATTGACGGATATGTGGAAGATGAATTTGCAAATGTGAAGCAGTTCTTCGCAGCAAAGAGCACTATTAAAGGCCAGGACGGCGGTATGACCTCGATGCTGGCAAAGGCCTTGCTCAAGAGCGGGACCGTAGACTGTATCGTTGGTATCGTAAGGGATGATCAATGGGGCACTGAACTTATACTTATGACAAAGCCTGAAGATGTCGATAGGACCCCTGGTACCAAATATACATACGACTCGGTACTTTCAGCTCTGAGAGGACCTTTTGAGAAATATGACAAAATAGGGGTCATTGGTGTTCCTTGTCAGGCACATGGTGCTCGTCTCATCATTGAGAACACAAATGACAAGATAGTTGTCATACTAGGTCTGTTGTGTATGGAAAGTTTCCATCATGATACTATGACAGAGAAGATCATTCCTGAGATCATGGGGCTGAAACTTGAAGATGTCGTCAAGATGAACTTCAACAAGGGTAAGTTCTGGAACTATACAAAAGATGGTGCAGAGCATTCGGTAAAGATCTCTGAGGTTGCACATTATGCAAGGAATCCATGCCATCACTGTTGCGACTATACAGCAGTATCTGCAGACATTTCCTTGGGTTCGGTCGGTGCTCCTGAGGGGTGGAACAGTGTCTTCATACGCACGGAAGTAGGCAAGAAGGTATTCGATCTGGTCAAGGACCAGGTTGAGGTCATGGAAGATCCAAAGCCCGGGTTGGACATGGTTAAGAAGCTTGCATTGATGAAGCACGATAACAACAAGAAGCACTATCTTGAAGTGTGTGAAAAGTTCACATTCGATGAATGTGGAATTCGCTGATGGTTGCCAAATGCACGTAAAAAGAGCGTTCTATATAGGACGCTTCCAACCTTTTCATCTTGGCCATTACTCAGTCATCACACGCATCGCCAAGGATGTGGACGAGTTGGTGATCGGCATCGGTAGTGCACAGAAGAGCCATGAGCTCAACAACCCGTTTACCGCAGGTGAGCGTGTAATGATGATACGACAGGCTTTGCTGGACACTGATATTGTCCACTATGCAATACCAGTTGAAGACCTTCAGAGGAACTCCGTGTGGGTATCTCATATAGTCTCGATGACACCACCCTTTGATATTGTATATTCTAACAATCCGCTTGTCATCCGACTTTTTGAGGAAGCTGGCATCAAAGTCCTTCAGCAGCCAATGTATAACAGGGATGGATATTCTGGACGGGAGATCCGCAGGCGTATCCTTGAAGGCGAGGAATGGGAGCATCTTGTTCCATCCACAGTAGCTGATATACTCCGTGATATCGATGGTGTGGAAAGGCTGAGGCAGATATCCAGGACCGACACAGGTTGAGCTCTATTATTATAATGTCCCGTGTCATCCTAGCACTAGCAGTTGCTTTCTTTCATTGAAGAAACCCCGGTATGCAAGATAACAGGCCACTACAGTAGAGATGGATGTAGTTGAAAGCAACATGAAGGTCACGATTATCTGATACTTTATCGCTTCCATTGGTGCAACCCCGGCAAGTATCAGTCCAGTCATCATCCCAGGCAATGATACCACTCCCAGGGTTTTTGCTGAATCGATAGTAGGAACTATACCCGTCCTAATTGCATCTCTTATTATCCCAAGGGATGATGGTAGTATCTCAGCCCCAAGAGAAAGCCGTGCTTCTATCTCGTCCCGTTTGTTCCTGAAATCTGATATCATCTGCCGGTATGACAACCCAAGGGCCACCATTGAATTACTTATGATCATCCCTGATATTGGAATGACCTGGTATGGCTCATAATTAATTATATTTGCAAACAAAAGGACGGATAATGTCATAATGGTGCCTGTGGCGATGGCAAACGATGTTATGGCCCATATACTTCGGATACCTTTACCTCTCTTTGAGGAGTTATTTGCAGCATTTATAACCATAAACGCTAGTAAGAGCGATGTAAACAGTGGGCTTTCCATGCCGAACACGTATTCTAATAAATAGCCTGCAATAATTAATTGGATGACCGCCCTTGTTGCACTGATAATTGTATCTTTACCCGTCCCCAGTTTCAATGAATACGATAAAGTGAGGGCGAACAACACAAGGGTCGATGCAATGAGCATGGATGTGTTGCTTATAAAAGGGGATCCACTCATCTTAGTACCTCCATAGACTTGATCCTACCTGCTTCCAGTGTCATAAGCCTATTCGCATATCTGTGGCTCTGTGCTGGGTCATGTGTGATCCACAGTACCGTAACTCCTTTTTTATTGAGGTCATGGACCACATTCTCTGCCGCCAATGAATTGTCAGTATCCAAGGCAGAGCTTACTTCATCCAGGAGCAGAACCTCAGGTATGAATATCAAAGCCCTGATCATAGCTATTCTTTGCTTCTCCCCACCTGACAGGCTCTTTATATCAGCATCTAGGATGGATCCAGGTAACCCAAACATGGAAAGCAGTCCATTGACCCTTTCCTTGTTGTATTCTTCATTCCTTATCATAAATGGAAATGCAAGGTTATCCATGACAGTGCTACCAAAAAGACAAGAGCTCTGGGCACAATACGCTATGCTCTTGCGGAGCTTTGCGGCGTCATAGGAGTTCATGTCTATTCCATTGTATGTTATTTTACCATCAGATGGGCTGATAAGGCTGGCACAGAGGCGGAGGAGTGTACTTTTTCCACTTCCGGAGCTACCATTTATTGTTAAAAAGTCTCCTTTTTCCACTGTAAATGAAATGTCATGGAGTATCCTTCTACCACCATTGACGTAAGATACATTCTCCAATGCCAGTATTGTCATATCAAAAGCATTCTCCATATGCATTTCTCTACTGCTCTTTTGCAGTGAACAGTTCCTCCAGGCAAACTCCATCCAGCATTTCTTGCAGAAGCTGTTTTAAGATGTTCCTCTTTTCTTCATCCAGGGTGCTGAAAAGATTCCTGGCAAAAAGTTCATCCTCTGAAATATGCATTTTCACAACCTGTTTTCCTTTATCGGTAACATCTATCCAAGTTGACCTCCTATCATTCTCGGTGCGGGTTCGTGCTATCAGCTTCCTGTTTTCAAGTTTATCCATGATGCCTGTAAGTGTGGAAGAAGAAATATGGTAGGTATCCGACAGATATTTTGGTGTCGTCCTTCCGTTTAGATATATCCTCTCAAGCACATACATCTCCTTCGTCCGGATACCTGAACTATTCAACTGATACTCTTTTTTATATTGAAGAAGGTCCAGGATCCTGTGAACTAAAGTGTTTTCATCCATGCCTGCGTCAACCTTTTATTTTTTATCTTATATGCTGGGCACATAGTACGTATATCGTATGATACTATACTCGAACTATATATCACTTACCACTGGCTCGCAATGTGCAGTGTCGTACTTCAAAAAATGTGTGCCTCCAAAACTAAATAGCCAACGCCGTGCCCAAGTTTTCGCGCGCGTGCACCATATGTGCCTCCTGTTCTGTGATAGAAAAACGAGCTTGAATACCCTTATCAAACAAAGTTGCGAATATGGAAAAAGATTTACTATGGACCTTTATGGCCGATGGAATGGGAGTCTTGAGAATAATACGCAGGATGAGGACGTGCGGAAAGAATGATGAAGGAACCGGTCATACTAGTTTGACAAAAAACATAAGAAACTGGTAAAAGAAAGGAAATTGCAGGTAATGTACCCTGCTTAAGCCAAAGTCACATCTTTCTTAGCATTGCCACTTCATCGCAATTTGGGAACTTCGGACATTTTATACATCCGCTCCATATCTTATGTGGCAGTGTTTGCTTGTCCACTATGGAGAAACCATTCTTTTCGAAGAAATGAACTGCATAGGTTAGCGTGAATACTGTGGTCACGCCAAGTTCCGTGGCATCGGAGAGGCAAGCTTCGAGAAGTTTAGTCCCGATACCCTTGTCCCTGTATTCCTGTTTAACTGCCAGTGCAAGCACTTCAGCCATGTCCTGCCAGCTTACCTGTAGCGAACAACACCCTATGACCTCTCCATTGTCCTCGCATACGTAAAAGTTCCTGACGGACTCGTACAGCTCACTCAATGCCCTTGAGAGCATCATCTCTTTTTTTGCGTATGGGTCAATGACATCCTTTATCGCTTTCACGTCGTTGACATTTGCTTTCCTTATTATCAATTAATTATCGATCTCCATTCTCTGTGTTATTGTCATCATAAAAGAAGAAAATGGCGAGCGTGAAGGGATTTGAACCCTCGGCTTGCAGCTTAGGAGGCTGCCGCCATATCCTGACTAGGCCACACGCTCATTGTGCGGTACTGTGTAACAGCATCCATGATTTTAAAGCTGTTGGTAGTATCATTGACCATGTCCTTTCTCAAGCTTTTCTATAAATCCTTTGTTCTGTGTTATGTTCAGGTGCAAACCCAGCATTTGCGGAGTAAGGCCAAGGGCAAGGCCAAGCAATTGGGTATAGTGCAACACAGGTATATTATATTCCATACCTGTCAATTGTTTTATCTCATCCTGTCCACTATCCAGTTGCATATGACAGAAGGGGCATGCATTTACTATGCAATCAACACCAACCTCATCTATCATGGATAATTTGTGTTGTGCAAGCCCCAATGATCCCTTCTTCAACGCGGAACGAACTCCTCCACCTGCACCGCAACAATAATTCTTATCAGGATAGTCAACACTTGTGGCACCTAGACACTCCACAAGCTCATCAAAGAAAACGGGCCTTTCGACACTCCCCAGTTTTCTATCTTCGGATGGTCTGAGGAGGTGACAGCCGTAATGGACTGCCACTCGCAGGTCCAGAGGCATTACAACATGGTTCCTGAGAGCACCAGTTCCTATGTCCTTGTAAAGGTACTCTATGATGTGTCTTATATCGATATCACCTTTACATGTCCTTCCTATCTTTGCAAGATGGGCATTGGTCTGCTCCCGTAGCTCATCATCTTTTTTCATGGTCTCGTTAGCATCTGCCAGGGTAGCAAAACAACCATTGCAGACGGTCAGTATATCTCTATCCATGACTTCAGATAGGGCTATATTGCGAGCTGAAAGGGCAAGCCATGTTGCTTTATCAAGGGACCTGAATACACCAGGTGCTGGGCAGCATGAAGCACCCTCCAGCTCCAAGCAATCTATTCCCAGCATTGCCAGGCACAGTTTGCTTGCTATTTCAATACCAGGATATCTGTTTGGTATTACACAACCAAGGAATAGTGACAGCCCTCTCATTTCATCTCCTTTGCATCAGCAGGTCTGTTGGTCTTTACAAGTACATCGAATCTGCATGAGGCAAGCAGGGTCTTGATCTCCTCTAATTCTTTTGGGAAACTTAGCACTGTCAGTGGTAATTCGTCCAGTCCTAGTTCTATCCTTTGTGCCCTGCGTTGTTCATCGATAGGTACCGCATGACCGTATTCCATCAACATCTGACTTACTCTGACATGCTCGGGTCTCATGAGGCCCATATGTGCTGCCATGGACCTTAAGGCGAGGACCATATCGACGATAGCTATATTACGGGGGCAGCGCTCCTGGCAGCTATAGCATGTAGTGCACATCCAGAGCTGTTCACTGCTCAGTACCTCCTTATCTCGTGTAGCTTTCCTGACCAGTTTGCGGATATTGAGGGCTGTTTCCCTACCAGAAGGACAGCTACCGCTACAAACCCCACATTGCATACACTTCAATGTGTCCTTACAATAAGACCCGATATTTTCCGTGATCTTTGGAGCTGTGGCAAGTATCTCAGTCATCAACATTCATTTTATCTTAAACTGCATTAAGATATCGGTCTATCTCCCATTGATGTACCTGCACCCGATAGGCGTCCCACTCTGCTCGTGCAAGCCTGAGGATGTTATCATGTACGTGCGCACCAAGTTTCTCCCGCAGGAACAGGTCCTTCTCCAGATGGTCTGCACTATCGCTGAGGGTCTCAGGCAGGGTCTCAATACCCTTCTCCTTGAGCTGTTCCTTTGTAAGATCGAATATGTTGTAGTCCACTATCTTTGGTGGCATCTTCTTGTTCTGGATGCCATCAAGCCCTGCTGCCAATATTGCTGCAAAGGTCAGGTATGGATTACAGGATGGGTCTGGACTTCTAAGTTCGGTCCTTGTGCTGTTCCCACGGGGAGATGGGATGCGTATAAGGGAACTACGGTTTGCACCTGACCATGTGATATATACCGGGGCTTCGTAGCCTGGTACTATCCTCTTATAGGAATTGATAAGTGGATTTGCGATACATGAGATGGCCTTTATGTGTTCCATGATACCTGCTATGAAGTAACGGGCCACGTCACTTATCTGCATATCCTTTTCAGGGTCATAGAATGCATTTTTCCCATCATTGAAGAGCGAGAGGTTGACGTGCATACCCGATCCACTATCGTTAACGATTGGTTTTGGCATGAATGTGGCATGCAGTCCATGGGTCTTTGCTATTGTCCTTGTAACATATCTGAATGTAACTACGTTATCAGCAGTTGACAAAGCCTCTCCGTACTTGAAGTCTATCTCATGCTGCCCAAAAGCACATTCATGGTGCGAGGCCTCTATCTCAAAACCAAGATTTGTGAGGGTGAGCACGATCTCTCTCCTTATCTCCTCAGCAAGACCCGCCGGTGCAAATTCAAAATATCTCCCGTGGTCACTGGGTATTGTTGTGGCCTGCCCGTTTACTTTGTTGAACAGGAAAAACTCAAGTTCAGGACCAACATTAAGCTGGTATCCCATTTTTTCAGCATCCTTGATGACTTTCTTTAGGACATAACGGGGGTCGGATTCAAATGGTCTTCCATCGGGGAGGTGCACATCACATATCATCCTTGCAACAAGGCCCTTATCTCTTCCCCAGGGCAGGATGGCAAAAGATGCTGGGTCTGGTCTGAGTACCATGTCCGACTCCTCTATCCTCACCATACCCTCGATAGATGAACCATCAAAAGAAATACCTGTATTCAGGGCTTTCTCTACCTGTGTGGCCGGTATCTCCACGTCTTTTACAGTTCCCTGGATATCTGTGAACTGCAAGCGTATGAACTTGACATTGTTTGTTTCAATTGCATTAAATACGTCTTCCTTGGTCTTGGTGTTCATTCGATCGCCTGTTACTTACTTTTACTTGTGGGTTTTTTATGTATAATCTATGTTGGAATAATATATAAAGGCAGAGTTATCCATTTTGCATGGGTCCATTATAGTCAAGTTCGAGGTTGTCTAATCAGAATTTCGCTTTATATCCTTATCGCTTTTTTGTAAGCATACTCTATTTTTCACGTTAACTCCTATATAATGTCCGCCCCTCGGGAAAAACGCGCGCGATTGGCGGCGAGCCGGGGTTGGACTGTAGAAAGATGCCGAGTCTTTTTTATATATGAGCTATTAGATAATCTCAAGTTATTTGTATCTGATTCGCCGAGGTATATATATATATATATATCATCGTACTTACAGTATAAGTAACATATATTTACTTGGTGTGGTGAACGTTGATGTCTCGTAATAGGTTCCTGATAGTTATTGTGTTGGTTTTGCTCGCATCTGCAGGTCTGCTTTCCTGGTGGTTGGCAGGGGCAGAGCAACGCATGTACGAAAATACGTATGGCAGTGCTTATACTTATCGTATCAATATCCACGCCGATGGCAACCTTAGCAACGTAACATTCTATCTGCCCATACCTGTTAAGGATAACTCTTCTCCTATAGCTGATGATATTATCCAGAATAAGTTCAACACGATCGATCCTGCATGGGGTGGTGACATATTCGTGAATGAAATAAAGGATACTAGTAATTACCATATCATCAAAGATGACCCTCCATGGGATTACAGTCTTGTGTACACTGAACATGGACCCATGCTTTCCATAAAGGCAAAGACCATAACCCTACGCTACCCCTCCTCCATAGTCATACCCGATGGGAACTCCACACCAGAGAATCGTTTTGCAGTATCTGGGGAATTTCCTGACCCCTATCTCGAACCACTTTCCGTCTATCTCTGTGCTAGGGCACCTTCAGGATCATCCATTAATACGCGGCATCCTATTGGCAACGAGACCGTCCTTCTCCCCAAGTATGATCTTAGCATTGCACCACCCGATGAGTATCTTCTCAGGAACAAACAGGGAGTGCTATACGATAGCCGCATGTATGCACACTATGATTCTGGGAATGATACACGCGTGAACATCTCTATCAAGTTCGATGCATCGAATTCATGGTGGACCGGAGGAAGTCAATCTAACAGTTTCCATGATGAGGTAAGTTCCCATCTCATAGGACCTCAGGATACATGGGTCATTGCAAATGGGACCCTTGTGTCTGGGGACGGAGTATACAGGCATGAGGTGTGAGAGCTATACACCACAAGCTCTCCACCCCATTTTTATCCACAGGTTCTTTTCTTTTTTGTTTGCAGCTCTGTTAAAGCTTTAAATAAGGAATAATCCTTTATCGTCCGGTTTATGTTCCTTCTCGTGTGAAGTATATCGTGGTACCACTAAGCATGTTTATATCATAAAGGGTCTGTCATTATTTAACACTACGAGCATATGTAAGTCATGATGTGATTTGAATGAAAAAATTACCCACATTACTCCTTCTGATCCTACTTTCAACGGTTGCCATCTCCGCCTTCAATGTCATGGACACCGGCAGTGTTGCTTCCAGGGGGAGGGGAGATCTATTGTTCAATAAACACCATAATAACATGCGTGCTGATGACCTATATTTCGACGTACTTTTTGCCCCAAGGCGCAATACCAGTAGCGAAAGGGCGATACTTGGGGAGATAATCGATAAATCCGATATGATGTCCTATAGGCTCAAGAGTAGCATCTATGCTTTAAAAGCTGAAGGAGAGGACGTTGAGGACATAGAGCTTATGCTGAATGAATATACTGCACTTATAAATGAAGCAAGGGCCGTTCTGAATATGTCAATGCCTTCCAGTAAGGTCCGTACAAGTGGGTATGATGGTATTGTTGCAGATCAATTGAGCGCGGAGGAGTCGCTTGCACGTTCAAGGTCACTTGTCATTCAGGCAAATTCTCGTCTTAAGGCAATCTTCTCGGAGCTGAGGCCATATATATCTTCACATGTTGCGATAGACGAGTCCGCCGGTTTTGTTGCTCAGGGTTGTGGTGTCGTAGTACTTTCTGGTAGGTTGAATGTCGATGCGTTGCTATCCAATGGGAATGTCTCTTTCATGGACCTTGACGACAATGCATCCATCAGTGTAGGGAATTGCTCCAATCCGGAAATAACAGTGATGGATACAGGTAGGAAGGTCATATCTTATTCCAATGTAAGCCATCTCAATATATCTGGCTCAAGGCTGGTGATAGGGCTTTCTGGTGACCGTTTTTCACTGGTAGCACATGGCAGTGGCATGGCAGAACTGTTTGGTGATGGAACGTTTTATTTTGATAATGGAGTTATACCTATTGAACAACATATGTGGAAGAAATCTCCTTTTGTGAGTGAACCACCTCATAGAGGGGAGCCCGCACCCTAGTGGTAATAGAGTTTGTCCAATCAGAATTTCGCTTTATGTTCTTATCGCTTTTTTTAAGCATACTCCATTTTTCACGTTCATTCCTATATAATGTCCGCCCTCGGGAAGAACGCGCGCGATTGGCGGCGAGCCGGGGGTTGTGTAAATAGGTGCAGCGTTTTTCTTTATAAGCGAATCAGACAACTTCTAATATAAACTCATCCCTTTGAGAATAATTGATATAGCAGAAAGCATTTGTGTAAATGAATGGAATTTAGAATATATGTACTTTGTATTGCTATATTGCTATCCTCATCGGGCATTTGCATAGCTGAAGGGGTGGCTACAGTACATGGTGTTGCATATGAGTGGAGCACTTTTTATCCACTTGATAATGCCATTATCGAGGTGAACTCGACCCCGACACAATCCCTTGTGGCAAAATCTGGAATTTATTCCTTCGATCTTCAGAATGGCTCATATCTCATTAAGGCCCGATACTACCAGAACGATGTGCTTACCCATTATGTGGAAGAGAACATCACTGTATTGGAAGGAGGTAATTATGTCCTTGATCTGTTGCTCTTTCCATCCTATACGAATGTGGGTACAGTTCCAGATGCAACTGGTAATAACAGTATCGGCAATTCTCAAGGAAATGGTCCGAGTTGGCAAATAACACTGGTTCTGCTTACTATGGTCCTTGTATCCATTATTTTACTCTATCATATGCATTCAATGGGACGGGTGAAACAGTTACATCATAAGCATAAGGGATCCCCTTCAGCATATGACACTGTTCCTATCCCACATGCACCGATCGCCGGCTATCCGGAACCTGTCTCACCTGTGGTCTTATCGGGGCCAGATGTTCCTATTCAGGAGCCACTTGTACATGAGAACGTTCCTTCGGAACAAGTTATCCTCCCACCCGAACCCGTGAACTCGGTTCAGATCGCTTCGGATTTGCTTGACACTCAGCCGGAACCAATTGTTACATCCAGCTCAGAACTTGCACCCAGCTCAGAACTTGTTGTGGTTCCGCTCAATTCGGACGACGATATGGGTTGTGTCACACCCGTGGAAGCTATGGCACACGAGGGCGAAACCGTGTCGGTTCCTGCAGACTTACAGGAAATAATTGATATTTTGAGGTCGCAGGGTGGCAGGATGACCCAAAAAGACCTGCGCAAACGCCTGAAATATTCTGAAGGCAAGGTCAGCCTGATGCTGATAGATCTCGAACAGCGGGGCAAGATCAAGAAGTTCAAAAAAGGCAGGGGCAACATTCTATTTTTGGTTGACGAGGAGTGATGTCATTCTGAACATTGGCACCTTATTCTCCTTACTTTTTCATTTATTACTTATGGAATAAGGAGTTTTATTGCTGATTTTGCACTTACAAGGTTTTTTACTGCTTATATTCAGATATAGGGGTTCTATAAAGTTTTAAACACCTAAATATTGCTATATTTAGCTTTATATGTCCATCCTCTTTTTTCAATAATTGCCTCGTGTAAGTATGTTTTTATAAGAACGAACTAATTAGGGAATACCAGCAAGTCAATTGTTGGTAAGTATCGCCACCATATCAGGTGGCACACATGGGTGTAAAGATCCACGTGTGCCACCAATACCACCATATCGTTGTATAATCACCACCTAGTATGCAAACGATAAAGTATCATTCTCTCGTTGTGAGACATCCTGGGACCTCAGTTTGTCTCCTCGAGATGATATGTATCCTTGTATAAATTATTGGTCATGTAGTCTAGATGTGTTTTGCATTAATTGTTCCTGATGCGATGTCCTTCCATGCGGTTTTGTTTTATCCTCTGTCGTTTTTAATTGTTTGAGGCTATGTGTGCTTGTCCATTGGTTCAGCGTGCTGTGTCGTATTATCCTTTTTTGATGCTGTTCTTTTCTATTGATCAAAGCTTTATTTTAAACTAAAAACTACATATGCATATAGAAATAATATCAACTGATAGAATTAAATAACATTATGTTATGTATATGTAACTATATGTCTGAGTGGCGAAACATGGTTCCGGTGATGGTCCAGAACTCGGGGGCCTGATCGGTCATGGTGTTCTCCTTCTCGGGTTTCCGGGGGCTTGTACCTCTCGGCACGTCTCCATCTTAGC
>CAZBJM010000039.1:13669-16053 GCA_964492225.1 uncultured Methanosarcinales archaeon | reverse complement strand
AGGTGTATCACATGACAAAACAGACAAGTCCATCATCGCCATCCCACGATTCAGTCATTCAGAAAGACGCAAAGTACGTTATGCAGAACTATGGCCGCCAGCCCCTTGTACTGGAAAGTGGCTCCGGTGCCATTGTCTGTGACATAGATGGCAAGAAGTACATAGATTGTGTTGCAGGCATTGCAGTCAACAATGTAGGATACAGCCACCCGAAGATGGTGGATGCTATAAAGAAGCAGGTAGAAAAACTAATTCACGTTTCCAACATATACTATACCGTACCACAGGCTGAGCTTGCTGAAAAGTTGGTAGAGCTCACTGCCATGTCCAGGGTCTTCTTCTGTAACTCAGGTACCGAGGCCATGGAGGCCGCAATGAAACTGGCCCGCGTCCACACTGGAAAAACTGATTTCATTGCTGTAGAACATGCATTCCACGGACGTACCATGGGTGCCCTCTCCCTCACATACAAAGATATCTATCGTGCCCCCTTCAAGCCACTGGTGCAGGAAGAGAAATTCGTACCCTTCAATGATGCCCAGGCTGTTGCAGATGCCATCACCGATAAGACAGCCGGTGTTGTCATAGAACCCATACAGGGCGAAGGAGGCATACACATCCATAGTGATGAATACCTAAAGGAGGTCCGCAAGATATGTGATGAGACAGGGACCTTGCTCATCTTCGATGAAGTGCAGACTGGTTTTGGAAGGACAGGTAAATGGTTCTGCAAAGACCACTCCGGTGTCAAGCCAGATATAATGGCCATGGCAAAGGCAATGGCAGGAGGATTCCCCATGGGTGCTATTGCCGCCCGGGATGGTATAACCTTTGCACGGGGTCAGCACGCAGCCACATTCGGAGGCAACCCCCTAGCATGTGCAGCAGCCCTGGCATCCATAGCAATAATAGAAGAGGAAAAGCTCCTTCAACACTCGACCGATATGGGCAATTATTTCCAAAAACGCCTGAAAGCTATTCCACTCGAAGGGGTCGTTGACGTGCGCGGCAAAGGACTTATGATAGGTGTGGAACTGGACCGCAAGTGCGCCGATATCGTGCAATATGCCCAAAAGCAAGGAGTATTGCTCAACTGCACCTCTGAAACGGTATTACGTATAGCTCCCCCCCTGGTGATAAATAAAGAGCAGATAGATACGGTGGTGTCTGTACTTGAGCAGGCCTGAACTTATAAAGAAGGAAGTTTCCGGCATATCTGAATATGTCCCGGGAAGGTCCATCGAAGATATCGCCCGCAAGTACGACCTGGACCCCACTTCCATCATTAAACTAGGTTCCAATGAGAATGTACTTGGACCATCACCAAAGGCCATAGATGCGGTCAGGACAAAAGCCAAGGACATGCACATCTACCCTTCAGCCGATGCCAGTGAACTTATAGAGGCTATTTCTGCATACACCGGCCTCCCCATCGACAATATCTGTGCAACAGGTCCGGGTATGGATGGGCTCCTGGACAACCTGATGAGATTGGTCGTGGGCGCTGGGGACGAGGTCGTGATCCCGCTACCAACCTTCTCATACTACGAGATAGCTGCCCGTGCCAATGGTGCATCCCCAATATTCGTTCCCCCTGCCAAAGACCTTGCATTTGACATAGAAGGCATAAAAGATGCCCTGAACGAAAGGACAAAGATAGTGTTCATATGCTCACCAAATAACCCAACAGGCCAACTGATATGTGAAAATGACCTGCGCCGTATACTCGATAACACCCGCGGACTTGTATTCATAGACGAAGCATACGTCGAATTCGCTGAGCGCAATATGGCACACCTCGTAAAGGAGTATGACAATATCATTATCGGCCGGACATTCTCCAAGGCCTTTGGTCTGGCAGGTATGCGTATAGGCTATGGACTTATGCCAGCATGGCTCAGGACCCAATATATGAAGATAGCAACCCCATTCTCCATAAGTGTACCTGCTATGGCAGCCGGAATTGCTGCATTGTCCGACACCACACACCTGCAAAAGAGCATACAGTGTGCAAAAGATGGACGTGAGCTCCTCAAAAAGCACATCCCATTCAAGGTATATGATTCACAGGCAAATTTTGTACTTGTGGATGTTGCCCCACTCAGATCAAAGGACGTCAGTGAGGCCCTCCTGAAAAAAGGAATGATCGTCAGGGATTGTAGGTCCTTCAGAGATGCAGGGGATTCACTCATACGGGTGACCGTAGGTACACCGGAACAGAACCAAAAGCTAATAGCGGCCTTTACCGAGGTATCAGTCGCCTGAACTGCATACCTTTTCTATTTTCATCAGCGGGTAATCCAGCTTCTCATTGTATGCAAGACGGACATATGCCAGCATGGCTCAGGACCCAATATATGAAGATAGCAACCCCATTCTCCATA
>CAZBJM010000039.1:0-13569 GCA_964492225.1 uncultured Methanosarcinales archaeon | reverse complement strand
TATGCCAGCATGGCTCAGGACCCAATATATGAAGATAGCAACCCCATTCTCCATAAGTGTACCTGCTATGGCAGCCGGAATTGCTGCATTGTCCGACACCACACACCTGCAAAAGAGCATACAGTGTGCAAAAGATGGACGTGAGCTCCTCAAAAAGCACATCCCATTCAAGGTATATGATTCACAGGCAAATTTTGTACTTGTGGATGTTGCCCCACTCAGATCAAAGGACGTCAGTGAGGCCCTCCTGAAAAAAGGAATGATCGTCAGGGATTGTAGGTCCTTCAGAGATGCAGGGGATTCACTCATACGGGTGACCGTAGGTACACCGGAACAGAACCAAAAGCTAATAGCGGCCTTTACCGAGGTATCAGTCGCCTGAACTGCATACCTTTTCTATTTTCATCAGCGGGTAATCCAGCTTCTCATTGTATGCAAGACGGACATATGCAAGGACCCTACCATAGTGTATGATAGCACTCACGTCCAGCATGCGCCCCTCCAGTTCACAATAACCGAACTCGCTGTTTGTCCGGGACCTGATGATATCCCTATTGATGGAAACACTGATGTCCTTCACAAAAGGCTGTACTGAGATGCTTTGCTGTATGGCCTTTTCAAGGCTATCCACACTTACAAGGCTGACTGGCGAACCTGTGAACTGATGGTACAGTGCCCCCAGTTTGATACCTGCCTCAAAGAGCGCATTATCCCTATCAGTGATGTTTTCCATTGACACACCTTCCTTTGTTGCATTGGAAGAACGGCGAGACCACATACAGCACCATAAGGAAAAGCAATACAGAAGCCAGAATATGGGTCCAGGCTACATCGAATGGATAAGACAATACAGTGACCGTGAAAAGAAGACCAACGAACTTTAAGGACCAAGGGCTCCTTACCTTCATATAAGTGATATTGCTTATCATCAGAGCACCCAACAAGAACGCAAGCAATACAGCAAGCCTGTCGTCCATGAAGCCACTGAGCACATATACAGAAAGTATGATGCCACCTGCTGTAATGGGAAGTCCCCTGAAAGAGGGTAAACCCTGGTGGACCGAGTTGAATCTGGCAAGCCTGAGTATGCCACAGAAGAAAAAGAAGCATAGTGATGCGAATAACAAAGATGAGCCCCTACCTGCTGCTGAATATACGATAGCTACAGGCGCAAGTCCAAATGAGATGACATCTGCCAGTGAATCAAGATTTGCACCAATGTCACTGGCTGAGAACATGCGGGATAAAAAACCATCTGCACCATCTGCGATAGCTGCTGCCAGTATGAGCACTGGGGCCATATATGTGAATCCATTCTGTACAAGTATCACGGCCAACAGCCCAAAAAAGGCATTCAGCAATGTCACAAGGTCTGCTAGTGTTAATTTCCGGAGCATTGTCCCACATCCATCAGTATATTTCCACGATGCTTATACCTGCATCGGCCGGTTTTCGTTCACACAGAGGATATCAAAGTTATCATGGGAGGACACAGGCTCATCAGCACGAACTGTATCACCGCATACCACGTTTTTGCGTGCTATGACCGTCATACCTGCTTTTACTTTATCCCCTTTACGACACAGGATCTCAAAGTTATCGGGAATTGTCACATCCACCCTTGACCCAAACCGTATCATCCCAAATCTCTGGCCTCGGACCATCTGGTCCCCTACCTCTACGTATGGGACTATCCTCCTTACCAGTGCCCCAGCTATCTGTACAACTTCCACTATCCCATGTTCGGTTGCAATGAATATATGGTTGCGTTCGTTCCTTTCGGAATCTTTGCAAAAGGCAGGCAGATACCCTCCTTTCTTATATTCCATTGCTACCACCTTACCTGATAGGGGAGCCCTGTTGACATGTACATTATGCACGTTCATGAAGATACATATCTTCCTTCCCCTGATATCAACGATCTTTCCATCTGCTGGAGAGGTCATACTACTATAACAGTAATCACCCTCCCGCTCAGGGTCCCGGAAGAAGAAGAAGAAGAATATGAATCCAGCCGTTCCCAAATATGCTACCTTTCCCATAAATGGTAAATGGAACGTCATATGCAAAATAGTGGCAAGAGAAGTGACCGCTATAAGTGCTATCATCCATGGAGCAGAACCTTTTGCAAGCATTTAATTATTCCCTACTATTATTTTATAGACATTATTGACATACCTCACTACCATGAACCATATACCTTCGATGAGGTCAACAAGTTCAGGCAGGATATGCATAACAACATATGCGATGCCAAACAAAGCAACACCGGACCCTGCTTTTGCAATCGTGTGGTGGGCTATCTCAAAGCTTTCAGGTCCAAACCACTGATATGCATAGGCAACGACCACAAATACGTCCCTTATTATATTTAAGATATATATAACTGGTACCGAAACCAAGAATGCACTGACCAATTTCTTTAGTGGTGCATTCACCGAGGCAATGAGCCCTATGAAAAGAGCAATGCTCTCGATAGCGGTACAACCCAATATGATCTCCACATGATACCCATTGAGAGATATCTTGTTCCAGTCAGTCAACAGTGCAGGCTCTCCCAACATTTGTAAGCCATGCACCACATTGTTCGTCACAGCCGATATTATCCACACATTCAGCGAATCGATGCGGGCAAATGGAAAATAGAACAAAGAGGCCAGAGCTATAGCCACCGTTGCCATTGTGGTCACATCCACCGGACCTTCAGATATCTTTCCTGACCGATACTCCTTAAGCATATTATATGCGAGGATCAGGCAGATGATACCTACTGCAATGACAAGTATCACATTCACATAATCCTTTATCTCGATAAAGTGCACTGGCTGCAAGAACCAATGTATGGAAAAGAAGGACCACCCAAAGGCACCAAATAATTTATGTATCCTCTTGTTTTTAGGTAACAGTGAACAAAGCAACATAAATGCGACTGCTACCCATAGTACATTTTCGATCATATATCAAGCACCTTTTAAAGGCATACCCGTATATATGAGGTATTGTGTATTAATCTTTGTCCATATGTATGATATCGATACTCCAAAACTGACCGTGGATGCGGTAATGATCCACAAGGGCATGATAGTGCTCATCCAGCGTGGGAACGAACCATTCAAAGGGAACTTTGCCTTGCCGGGTGGCTTTGTAGAGATAGGGGAAACAGTTGAGAATGCAGTTGTCCGTGAAGCCTTTGAGGAAACTGGTCTGCGTATAGAAATAGTTAAGTTGCTTGGAGTATATTCTGACCCTCTGCGTGACCCAAGAGGACATACAGTGAGTATATGTTATCTGACATTGGGCTTTGGTGAACTTAAGGCAGGTTCAGATGCAAAGGACCTGTTCCTCTTTGATGTTGACAATGTGCCGGAGATGGCATTCGACCATGACATGATACTGGAACAGGCAAAAGGTGAGATATATGGAATTTTGTCCAAAATGTAAAACTATGATGGTACCCGTAAAAGGAAAATTGAAGTGCAGGAATGCAAAATGCGGGTTCGTTAAGGAAGTCGATGCAGACAAGGTACCCCAAGTTTCAAAGGTGCTAAGGGATGACAGAGAGGTCACTGTGCTTGAGGATAATGGCGACCAGGGATTGCCCACAACATCAACACGGTGCGAGGAATGTGGCCACAATGTTGCATATTGGTGGTTGAGGCAGCTCAGATCCGCCGATGAATCTGAAACAAGGTTCTTCAAGTGCACAAAATGTGGTGCTACATGGCGCGAGTACGATTAAGTATCACTGCCTGTCCACAAACATAGAATTTAGATATCCATAAACAAGGTTTTTATTAGTTAATGGTATAATGACCTAGTAATCCATATAATTTGGCGGAGAATCCAGATGTTCAAGGCAACAATAGATGCAGATATCCTAAAGACTTCCATTGAGACCCTTTCAGTCCTTGTCGATGAGGCAAGGTTCAAAATATCTCCAGAAGGTATTAGTGTCCGGGCAGTTGACCCTGCAAACGTGGCAATGGTCAGTTTCATGCTCAATTCCAGTGCATTTGACGAGTTCAATGCTGATACCTGTGAGATAGGCATAGACCTCTCAAAGATCACTGATATATTCAGTGTTGCCGGTAAAGAGGATAAACTGATAATGGAATTGGATGAGATGTCACAGAAGATGTCACTATACATCGGTGGTCTTTCATATACCATTTCCCTGCTGGACCCATCCACCATCCAGGCAGAACCAAGGATACCACAACTTGAGCTTCCAGCAGAGGTCGTCCTAAACGGCAAGGACCTGCTCAAGGCAGTAAAGGCGGCCGAGAAGATAAGCGACCATATGCTACTGGGAATTGATGGTGATACCTTCTACATGGAAGCTGAGGGAGATACTGACCGCGTAAGACTGGATATCCCCAGAGATCAGCTCATAGACCTAAGAGCAGGGGAGGCACGTTCACTCTTCTCACTGGACTATCTATCTGATATAGTGAAACCTGCTTCAAAGTCCAATGAGGTGACACTGGAACTAGGTAAGGACTTCCCTGTAAAGATTGGCTTTACCATTGCCAACGGTGCAGGCAAGATAGGCTATTTGCTGGCACCACGCATCGAGTCTGACTGAGAACATGGAAATAAAGGACTTTGCACTACACCCATACACAAGTGAGGCTTCGCGCTATGTGGCAAGCCTTGATTTCTCCCTTGACAGCCTGATATCCTCACGGGCACTGGATTCAGCGAGGGTACGGGGAAAGGAGAGGGTATTGCAGTCCATAGAAGGGGAGATACATAAACCTCCTCTTTCGAACTCCGATGAGAGGAAGGTCCTGATAGAACTACTCTCATATCCCTTTTCCAGGATACTGGTCTCCTGTATCGATGATCCTTTCCTGACAAGACGTTTCTCTCTAGCAGAAGCCGTTGCTGCCCACCGGTCCCTCAAGACCTCCGATGCCGACTTTTTGGAAGGCATAGCCTTGGACCATGGTATCCGTGCAGAAGTGAAGGGCAATAATGTAGGGATACATTTCACCGATTACATCCGCCTTGCCAGTTCTCTCCGGGCCATGGAATGGAAACTCGTAAACCGTAAACTGGTGCGTGGATACGTAAGCATCCCCCGTGAAGAGTTTGCCCGCCTCATGCAGGAAGGTATCAGACACCGAATAGAAAGTACCCTTCCAATGCAGGTCCCGGAAAATGTATGCCAGTCATGCCAGCCATATATCAAGGATATAGTTTCCATACTGAACGAGCGCAAGAGCCACTTTGAAGGTTCCGGGTTCCAGACCGTGGAAGCAGGACTTTTCCCCCCTTGCATCACCCGTGCAATTGCCCAGTCCCAGGCTGGGGTCAACCTTGCCCACTCCATGCGTTTTGCCATGACATCTTTTCTTCTTGGCATAGGGATGTCAGTGGATGGGATAATTGAGCTCTTCAGCTCATCCCCCGACTTTGATGTTGAAAAGGCCAGATATCAGGTGGAACACATTGCCGGGTCGTCAGGTACCAATTACAAACCTCCATCCTGTGCAACTATGCAGACATATGGGAACTGCTATGCACCTGATGATAATTGTAAGAAGGTCAAACATCCCTTAGGATACTATAGTCGTAAAATATGGTTCATGAACAAGGATAAAGAAAAAAGGGAAAGAGAACAGACCCAAAGTGAACCTGAAGTCCAAACTTGACAGTTTGAACTATATTATATAGCTTTCTTCGTTTTCGTTCGTACATGACCAGTCTACTGGCGCCCATCACTTGTACGCGCGATGCCTGCCGCCGGGTGTGGGGATACATTGACCCGGGACCGGTTATAGAAATGGAAAACGGGCAAAACGAGCTATCAATTAATGGATGCTTATCTTTGAGATATAGAAGAGTAGAGATTGTCTAATTAACTCATATTTCCTCCATCTGATCAGTTAACAATAAACGCGTGCGAAATATATAACGAAAGATGCGGCGCCTTTTTGCAGTCCAATCCCCGGCTCCCCGCCAGTCGCGCGCGTTCTTCCCGAGGCGCGGACAGTACATAGGAATTAACGTGAAAATGGAGTAGGCTTTAAAAAAGCGATAAAGATATAAAGCGAAATTCTGATCAGCCAACCCCAACCTTGCTTTCATAAAATAATACGCATCCGTCAAATTTACAAGCCCCTGCCGTAAAAACCTAACTGGAGCCCATCACTTGTACGCGCGCGATGCCTGCCGCCAGGTGTGGCGATACATTGACCCTGGACCGGTGGCAGAAAATGGAAAACGGGCAAAACGAGCTATCAATTAATGGATGCTTATCTTTGAGATATAGAAGAGTAGAGATTGTCTAATTAACTCATATTTCCTCCATTTCTGAACAGTTAACAATAAACGCGTGCGAAATATAACGAAAGATGCGACACCTATTTAAAATCCAACCCCCGGCTCGCCGCCAATCGCGCGCGTTTTTCCCGATGGGCGGACATCAAATAGGAACTGACGTGAAAAATAGAGTATGCTTAAAAAAAGCGATAAGAATATAAAGCGAAATTCTGATCAGACAAACTCAGAGCAGAACTGTCAAACTCAGGCTAAAGATGTGTGAATATATCATCGTATCCTTGCCCCCATACCCTTAAGCAAACGCTCAAGTTCTCCTTGCACCGTTGAAGCATCGGCATCGCCTATTATTTGGATGCGATATGTAACGCTCAGCCTTTTTGCATCCGATATATCCACAATATTATGGTCCTCGTACCTATCGATGATATCCACAGACACGATGTCCTTATTGCGGCAAAGGATCTCCATTATGACAACAGGGTCGCCACCCAATGGGATAAGTACCGATATATCCCTGTGATGGGGTTTGTATCTAATATTCCTCCATTCATGCATCTCCTGTTCATCCATTAGAGAAATGTTCTCTATCTTTAGTGTGATAGACCTATCCCCCTTATCCATAATGATAGCCCGCGGGGTGACCTTGCTCACTGTCCCTATATGGACCACTCCTGAATAGATATGCCTGACACCTATTTCTTTTCCGATGCATTCCAGGAACATGTCAAACTCGGCGATCTTCGAATTGATGAGCTTGTCCGAGCGACGAAGAGCTGAGGAGGTGTCGCCAAAATGCACGCCAGCATCCCTCATCTTTGAGATAAAGGAATCGACATCCTTCTCCCTTACTATGGATGACATTTCCTGACACTCCCTGATAAATGCCTCATGTACTTTGATAACATCAGGGTTCTCCATTTGTATGTATGCATATAGATAGGGATTTTGTCCAAGGATCCTTCCAACAAGGTCAAGCATGATGTCATACACAGGACTCACAAACCTTCTAGACCCCGAAACGTCGAAGTTAAGCCTGTTCAGGGTCGCACCGATCGTGATATATGCAAAATGAGTAAGCCCCTGAACCACAGAAACGAAACTGTCGTGCTCCTCAGGACCTATTACTTCAATATGGGCACCATTGTCCTCAAAAAGCGAGCGGATAACAGGGAACCACTTCTTGCACCTGTCCTTGATCGGGGTCAGTATGAAAATCTGTCCATGCAGACTGGGTATCGATGGCCCGAACATAGGATGAGTACCAAGGACCTCCACGTCCGCAGGTGCATATTTCTGCATAGCTGCGGTTGGTTTGACCTTAAGGGACGTGAGGTCCATCAAAAGGCTACCACTCCTCATTTTTGGTGCCGTTTCACGGATGACCTTTTCAGTGATGTTTATTGGGACACTGACAACTACAATGTCACTGGAAGCTATGGCACTGTCCAGGTCATGGACAAATTCAACTCCCATTCTTTCTGCAATATCCACCCTGCCATTACTACCCCATACAATGACCTCATAGCCGTGCTGCCTGAAGAAATGTGTGAACCATTGACCCATTTCCCCGGTGCCTCCAATGATAAGCACCCGTTGCAATGCCTCATGAGACAATTCCCTGACCATCCTCTTTGCTCCATTCGACTAGTCGTAGAGTAACCACAGCTTCTGTTCTTTATACTTTTAGTCTGGAAAGCACTGCTTCTTTCATGACATCTACGGGAGGGACTACTCCTGTCCATATCCTGAAGGCCTCTGCCCCCTGATATACCAACATCATGACCCCATTGACCGTATTTGCTCCTGCAAGCTTTGCCTCTTTCAGCAGACGGGTCTCCAGGGGATTGTAAACTATATCGAATACAGTAAGCCCTGCGTGCATATCTTTTGAACTGGCAATGGATGTATCGGTATCGGGATGCATCCCAAGACTTGTACAATTCACCAGAATGTCGCTTTCCTGAATTAGCGTACCCAGGTCTTCAAAACCACACCCTCTTGCATTTCCCACCTTGGAGACATCTGCTGCAAGTTCTGTAGCCCTGCTAATGGTCCTGTTTGCAATAGTGATACTGGCTCCATCCATTGCAAACTGGAAGGCAATGGCACGGGCAGCACCGCCAGCACCAGCTATGAGGACCCTTGAACCACCTATGGTGACCCCTGCATCCTCAAGCGCAAGTTTTGCTCCCAGTCCATCGGTATTGTAGCCCTTCATTCCACCCCTGATGTCCACAGTATTGACAGCCCCGATAGCTTTTGCTAGAGGGGTGGCATCCACCATATCCAATACTTCCTGCTTTAAGGGAATAGTAAGGTTGATCCCTACAAGACCGAGTGCCTTCGCACCTGCAAGTGCAGCATGGAGATCACTTTTGCTCACCTTGAAGGCATGATATGTGCAATCCATTCCCAATGCTTCAAAAGCTGCATTGTGCATGGTCGGGGATAATGAATGCCCCACAGGGTCACCAAATACAGCAAACACCGAACTCAAAATAGGATCTCCCTTGCCGCGTGGAGCTGGTGTAATGATAATTGTCCTGGTGCAAGGGCCTTCCCAACAGAACCATAGGTCAGCACCGAACCATAACATGATGCAACGAGCCTTGTATGCTTACCTGCATCGCCCATGGATATGGTGCACAGGGGCATGTCAGCATCCAATGTCACTTGTAAAAGGTTGAGTGTGTCCTGCAAGGAACATGGCATTACAGCCAGTTTTGAGATATCCGCACCTGCGTCCGAAGACCGAACAAGGATATCCTTCATTTCATCGATGGATGGCGTAGAAAAGAAACTATGAGAGGACACAATTACCACTTTCCCGGCATCTTTGACGGTCCTTATAAGCCTGTCCCTCAAGGGTGCTTCAGTAATGAGCTCGATATCTACCGCATCCACAAACTTCACTGCTTTTTCAAGCAATTCCACCCTTGCAGCTTCAGTTCCTTCCCATTTGCCTCCCTCGGAGTGTATCCTATTGGTTGCAATACATGGAAGGCCAGTATCCGACTTCATTTTCCCGATGACCTTTTCCATTTCTTCATAACTACTGAACCTTAGCATATCCAGCCTTAGCTCCAGTAGGTCTGCACCCAGCCATTTCGATGCTTTGGCCATTTCCACCGGGTCCTCGCCTATTACAGAAACGATCCCCGGCCTCTTACCAAGAACAAGCCTTCCAAGCTTGACCTCTTTCTTTCTGGTGCTCATGTCATCTTTCATATCGTTTTTACTTCCTATTTCTTCTATCCTGGGCTTATATGACAAGCTTGAAAATGCACTATTTTCAAAGCGTAACGGCATAATAAGCCCTAGGGCACATACATATCCTTACTTTTCAATGATAGTCTCTTCTATCTTCATTCCAAAATGTCGCCCTGTATCTTCAGAGTAGACAAGTACTTCATCGCCGGCCTTAAGGTCTGTCACGGATATTGTCCTTTTATCTCCGGTGACCAGTTTTATGGTCTCAGCGTTCTGTAATATGTTCTTGACTATCTTGCCACCAATATCGGCTTCCACCAATATAAGGGGTCTTCTCTCGATCTTCACCCGGCCCACGACACCTTTCCTCTGTCTGCCCTCGGCACTGACTATGGTCACCTCATCACCCGCACTGAGTTCAGAAAGGTACCGCGTCTTCTCCCCAACCCTGATATATGCATGCACCGCCCCAGCATTGACACGGAAGGGTCGGGATGCAACATATGGGCTCTCCTCGGATTCTGAATGGACAAGGAACATACCATTGGATTGTGAGCCCACCAGCATGCCCTCGCCTTTTACCATAAGATTGCATGTATCCACACAGACCCTATCGCCCATACCAATGGCTTGCACCCTCGTGACCAACGCCGTCTGAAGTCCCAGGTCGGCAGAACCTATGTTCTCTGCGATGGCTGTTACCTTCTTTATATGACCAAGGTCCCGGGTATCCAGCAACACGCCATCGGCACCACGCTCCATGGTAGCAAATGCAAGCTTTGCCTCTTCGGGGTCCTTCACGCCTGTGATCAATTGGACATCTTTCTTATGTAAACCCGCTATCAGGTTCTCAAGAGGGATGACCTGCCAATCTGTACCCACTGTGATAAGGTAATCGCATACATCTCCCAGTTCTGCCGCAAAGTTCTCATACTCTTTGTTGCGGATGATGACATAGCCTCCAACCTTGATGCCTTTTCCCTTAAGCCTCCTTGCTGTAGTTATATCCAGAGAGCCATCGAGGTCAGGCGGTAAAGGTTTTGTACCGTCCCCTTCTCCTCCCTTACCCACAACAACGATATCAGCATTTGATCCACTATCATATGCAAAAGCGGCTATCTTTACATTTCCAAGTTCCTTTACTTTGCTGACATCACCGTTATTGACAAGTATGCAACTTGCCCCGGATTCTATCCCTGTGGTAATGACAAGCTTTTTGTCATCCCAGTTCCCTTCATCTGCTTTTATCCATACCATCTTTTCTTTCATATGAGCACTTCCGGACCCACTGGACCAGCCTCTTTGATCATTTGAGCATTTCCAGTGCTTCCTCCACTGATCTGTTGAAGTGCACTATCTCAGTTATTGCTCTTGTAATTTTTGTAGGGTTCTCATGCTGGAACACATTCCTGCCAATAGCGACACCCCTGGCTCCCCCGTCCATTGCACCCCATATCATCTCAAGGAATTCCTCATCCGTATTGGTCTTTGGTCCTCCTGCGATCACCACAGGTACCGGGCAACCCCTGACGACGTCCCTGAAGGTATCCGGGTCTCCGGTGTAGAGGGTCTTGACCACATCAGCACCAAGCTCCGCTCCTATCCTTGCCACGTGCCCTACGAGCTCTGCATCGTGGGGATTTGAAATATCTTTGCCTCTGGGGTACATCATGGCCAACAGAGGTATTCCCCAGTAATTGCATTCCTCCGATACCATACCCAATTGTCCAAGCTGGTCAGACTCTGTCTCAGAGCCAATGTTAACGTGTATGGACACGGCATCTGCACCAAGTTTCATAACCTCTTCCACAGAGCAGACCTGAACTTTATTGTTTGGGTCCGGGCCCAATGCCGTTGAAGCACTGATATGTATGATAAGCCCCACATCATGACCGTATCCCCTATGACCATGCATTACAATACCCTTTTGCATGAGGACAGCATCTGCTCCGCCCTCTGCCACTTTGTTGATGGATTCCGGCACGTCTATCAGCCCTTTGATAGGACCATTGGATATCCCATGGTCCATGGGGATGATGACCGTGTTTCTGCTGGTCCTGTGCATCACTCTTTCAATACGGATCTTCTTACCTATCCCAGTCATTCTATTGCACCTTCTTAGCCTCTTAGCGATATTAAAATGCCAACTCATGTTAGCATGTCACATACTAGCACGGTTTTGTATTTATATGTTTTGCTGATGGAGAGATAAGCCTGAACCATTTAAGTAGATTACCGCATGATCTGTTAACAATAAACGCAGCTGCATCTTTTCTACAAAAGACGCGGCACTTTTTTACAGTCCAAGCCCCGGCTCGCCGCCAATCGCGCGCGTTCTTCCCGAGGGGCGGATAGTATATAGGAATTAACGTGAAAATGGAGCATACTAAAAAATAGCGGTAAGAACATAAAGCGAAATTCTGATCAGACAACCTCCTTGAAGCTATGTGACAGGGAACACTTGGAGTAGAAGATAACAGGACCCAAGGACCATTAGACTGAATTGAAAGAAAAGACCATGCAGAGGTCCGATCAAAAATGTTTCGACCTTCCTCGCATGCTGATCTCAAATACCATTGCAGACATCTGTTACCTGTAAGCCTGCATCGGTGATACTATAGTGGATTGCTTGCTTCCGATGGTTCGAAGCATGCCATTTAAGGATATGGAGATATCTCTCCATGCTACCCTCATGTTCACTATGTCGCAATAGCAGGACATTGTCCACTATGGAAGACAAGGATGCTGATGCCGCAAACATATCACCGGCTTCATGCGTATTGCTGCTTATGAACATAGAGGTTAGTTCTTTGCTCTTCAAATATCGTATCAAGCTCAGAAGGTGTTCTTTTTTTTCAGTGAAATTATCAAAGGCAATGTCAAAACCTGAGATGTCATCAAAGAGCACCCTTTTTGCCCCAGTTGAACCGATGAGGTCCCTGAGCTTCAATGCGTGCTGGGAAGGATTCACCATAGTTGGCGGAGTATAGATTATCCTGACAAGTCCATTGGCCTCAAGTCCCCTAAGGTCCAATCCAATGTTCTCTGCATAATGATACAGCTCATTTGGCGTTTTTCCAAAGGAACTTATGATACCCACATCGCCTTGTAATGCCCCATTGACAATAAAGTGCAGACCGAACAAGGTCTTGCCTGTGCCAGTATTGCCAGTGATCAGTGTCGAAGACCTCTTAAATATTCCACCACCCAGCATTCCATCCAAGTCCCCTATCCCTGTACCGATACGCTGTCCATGACCATGCGTGGCATTGAGTATATCATTGAGATCATGCTCCAGACGTGGATAAACATGTGCACCCGACCCATTGATCTCAAAAGAGTGCTCCCCTTCCATAAAATTACGGCTATTGAACTTGATTATTTTGATACGCCTATCATTATAGACCTTCCCAATGTCCTGGGTCAAATAGATAACACCATCGACAATGTCACTTATCACTGATCTGCACAGCTCATCAGGGGTCATGGTCCCGGTCATGAAGACCAGCGCATTCCACTCTTCGATATTGGTATTGAGCGAATACATGAACCTTCTTCTTTCAGCTTCTGGAAAGCCGAATCCAAGTGGAGTGACAGGATCTATCATTACCCTGTCAGGCTTCATATTAGCGACCGTGTTCCCAAGGTCTACCAACATGGTCAGTGGGTCCCTTTCGACCGAACTTATACTATATGTCCGGATATTGATGGAATCATCATAGAACCCATAACCGGATAGGGTCCTCCTGATGGATTTTTCTGTTTTTGGGCTTGGGCAAACGTAGAGTACCTTCTCACCCTTTGAAGCAGCATGGCAGAGGCTCTGTATCCCTAATGTTGTCCTTCCTGTTCCCGGAGCTCCGGCAATGAACAGGGTAGAAGGACGGGGAATACCTCCACCCAAGATCTCATCCAGACCTGGAATACCTGTGGACTTTAGTTGCAAATCAATTCCTCTCATATGTACGAATATACTAATTATATTTTTATCTATATAATTGTTCGTTCAGGTAGCCGGAAACCCCGTCTACACTGGCCACGATGAGATCGTCTAATTAGCTCATATTTCCT
>CAZBJM010000038.1:0-16519 GCA_964492225.1 uncultured Methanosarcinales archaeon | reverse complement strand
GTTGTGGGGTGCGTATATGCGCATAAACTTAGAACCGGTTGGTATCATAAAGAAGGCTGGAAAGTGTTCAGAGGTACTTATATACTCCGAGTTTGAGCAGTTGATAAAGAACATAATGTCCAAGATGAATACAAACGATGGCATAGAACACAATCTTCTCATAATACACAAGAACAAGATCAAGAACGATATTCATCAGGTACAGGTGACCAAGACGCATCTGATAGATATGGCAGGTAACATCATCCGAGTTGGAAAGATCGATGCCAACGATGACTCGGTCATTGATGTAAGGTTGGAATGAACAGATCAGGTCACGATAAGCTGGACAGATTATAATGGGTGTCGATCTGGGTGAACTCCTCACAAAGAGAAATGTTGAAATGGCAGACCTTTCGTCCAAGGTCGTTGCTATCGACGCCTACAATATATTATACCAATTCCTAAGTAGCATCCGCCAGAAAGATGGTAGCCCCCTTAAGGATACAAAGGGCAATGTGACATCTCACCTCTCTGGTATACTTTACAGGGTCTCAAGCCTTTTTGAAGCTGGTATAAGGCCGGTATTTGTCTTTGATGGCAAGCCTCCTGAAATGAAAGCGGAGACCATCGGGAAACGTATGGAGGCCCGAGAAAGTGCAAAGGAGAAATGGGCTCAAGCGGTGGAAGCAGGGCTTGCTGAGGAAGCTTTCAAGTATGCCCAGGCCTCTTCAAAGGTCGATGCAAATATCGCCGATGGATCAAGAAGATTGCTTAATGCCATGGGTATCCCATTTGTGGATGCACCCTCGGAAGGTGAGGCACAGGCTGCTTTTATGGTCATGCGTGGAGATGCTGACCTTGTTGGTTCACAGGACTATGATTCTTTGCTCTTTGGAGCTCCAGGTGTTGTCAGGAACCTTACTGTTTCTGGAAAAAGGAAAGTTCCAAAAAAGAACCTTTATGTGGATGTCAAACCCGAGCTCATGGACCTGAAAGAGAACCTCGCGGCCCTGGATCTGACCCGTGAGCAATTGATAGATATTGCTATTTGTGTTGGTACGGATTACAATCAGGGAATTGCAAAGGTTGGTCCAAAGCGGGCACTTAAACTGATCCGGGAACATGGTTGCATTGAGAATATACTCGCATCAACAGGTAATGAGATACCAGACCTTGAAAGGATAAGGTCGTTCTTTTTAGACCCTCCGGTTACAAAGGACTATACGCTCAAATGGGAGAAACCCAAGACCGATGCTGTATTGAGTATGCTCTGCGATGAGCATGGCTTTTCTCAGGATAGGGTAAGTAAGGCCTTAGAGAAAATGGAGGTGTCATCTTCCTCCGGCGGGCAGAAGACACTGGATAAATGGTTCTGAGGGGCTGTCTAAGGCAGTATCTCAGTATATGGACCTTCCCTCTTTTTCAGCACACTCTATTTTTTACGTGCACTATGATAGTAAGTCCGACCATCGGGGAAAAGCGCGCGCGATGGCCGGCGAGCCGGGGATTGGATTATAAAAAGAGGCCGCTTTTTTCTTTATAAGGATGCAACCGCGTCTTTCGTTATAGATCTAGCTTTTAGAGATATGTATATATCTCCAAAATGGGGTATACTCCTGTGATGAAGTCGCTCATGGGACGTAGGGGTTTGCTAGCGCTCACCTTGCTCATTATTGCCATTGTATGCTTCTGTTTCTGGCAGAACAATTGTATCGTGACCACAAGGTCAGATCATATCAGTACAAAGGTACCAGAGGCATTTGACGGCTTTAAAATCGTCCATATCTCAGACCTGCATAACAAGAAGTTCGGGGAGGGGCAGGCATATCTTTTGAGTAGGATAGATAGAGAGGCTCCCGATATCATTGTGGTGACAGGGGACTTGATCGATAGGCGGAGGTACGATCTTGATGTGGCCATGACCTTCATAGAAGGTGCTATGGATATTGCTCCGGTTTACTATGTTTCAGGAAATCATGAAGCATGGTCTGGAAAGTACCATCTGGTAAAAGAGGGATTGCTAGGTGCAGGTGTCATAGTCCTTGACGATAGTGGATATGAGATAGCAAGGGCCGGCAGTTCTATAAAGTTATTTGGGATGAGCGACCCGGCTTTTTTAACACGTGGTTATATGGACGGACTTCCTACATCGATAGTTGAGAATTTAGATATATGGTCAGCCGATGAGGGCTTCAAGATATTGCTCTCACACAGACCTGAGCTTTTTAACCTGTATTGTGAAAAAGATATGGACTTGATATTTGCAGGACATGCTCACGGTGGACAGTTCAGGCTCCCCCTTGTCGGAGGCTTATTTGCGCCGGACCAGGGCTTCTTTCCACAGTATACAAGTGGTAGCTATAGCAGGGATGGGTCTGTGATGTTTGTGAGCAGAGGACTTGGCAACAGCATTATACCTATCCGGATATTCAACAGACCGGAAATCGTTGTAGTTACTTTGAAGAGCAAGCCATAGTCATACAGGATACGTCCATCAGACATTTTGTCCAACCCAGCTGTGCCGCATGTGTTCAATTCCTGACCAGGAGTGATCTCCCTGTCATTTCCTTGGGTTTGTTGATACCGAGTATCTCCAGCATGGATGGTGCAATGTCCGCAAGGATCCCTGGCCTTAGGCCTAGGCCATCGTCCTGGCTCACAAGTATGCACCTCACTGGATTGGAAGTGTGTGCTGTATGTGGTTTTCCTGTAATGTAGTCTATCATCTTCTCGGCATTACCGTGGTCTGCTGTGATAAAGGCCACACCATCGGCCGTTTTAATGCTATCAATGACACGACCAACGCATTCATCCACGTATTCCACAGCTTTTACTGCAACATCGAAGATACCTGTGTGACCCACCATATCCATATTTGCAAAATTGAGGATGAACACATCATATACTCCGGAGCGTATCTTTCTTACAATTTCTTCCGTAACTTCGTAAGCGCTCATCTCCGGTCTAAGGTCGTAGGTGGCCACTTTGGGCGATGGTATAAGGCAACGCTCCTCGCCTTTGTTTTGCTTTTCCACTCCACCATTGAAGAAGAATGTGACATGCGCGTACTTTTCCGTTTCTGCTATGCGCAGTTGTTTTAGGCCAGCACGACTGAGCACTTCCCCAAGTGTGTTTTCGAAACTTTCCGGTGGATAGGCAATAGGGACATCAAGGGTTTCATCATATTCCGTCATGCACACGAAGGAAACATCTGGATGTATGCGTCGTTCAAATCCATTAAAGTCCTTATTGACAAAAGCATATGTGAGCTGGCGGGCCCTGTCAGGTCTGAAATTAAAGAATATCAGAGCATCACCATCTTTTATAGTCCCCACAGGCATACCTTGTTCATCGACGATGACCGTGGGCTTGACAAACTCATCGTCTTCACCTCTGGCATAGGCTTTTTCGATAGCTGTACATGGGTCACGCGCAGTAAGCCCCACTCCTCTGGTCATGGCATCGTATGCAAGTTGTGTCCTCTCCCAGCGCTTATCGCGGTCCATAGCATAATATCTTCCCGTTACTGTGGCAAACTTCTCAAAACCGGAGTGATAAAAGCTCATATGCTCCTGCATATCTTCCAGGGCAGCCCTTGGAGGCACATCCCTTCCGTCCAGGAATGCATGGATGTATACATTATCCAGTCCTTTATCCTTGGCCAATCCTATAAGGGCGCGCATGTGTTCTATGTGGCTGTGGACCCCGCCATGGGAGAACAAACCCATGATGTGGAGCGAAGAACCATTCTTTTTTACTTTATCTATGGCCTGACAAAGTACGGGGTTGCTGAAGAACTCCTTATCTTTGATAGATTTGTTTATACGGGTGAGGTCCTGGTATATGATCCTTCCTGCGCCTATATTGAGGTGACCTACTTCAGAATTGCCCATTTGACCATCTGGCAGACCTACAGCTTCCCCTGAGGCTTCCAGAAGGCAGGATGGGTATCTGTCAAGAAGAGCATCCAGTACTGGGGTTCTTGCAGCATACACAGCGTTGCCTTGTGTTTCCTGCGTATATCCCCAACCATCGAGTATCATGAGCAATAGGGGTTTTCTGACCTGAGACATATGTATAAAATGAACCTGATGGTTCATAAATGCGTTGTATTCCTTATTTGTCCAAAACCCGCATTATTCCAGATATCATGCATGCTCCGTTGTTTGTGTATCCTGAAGTATTGGTGCAATGGGAAAGGTCAGGGCGGGGAAGCCCCGCACGTCCGCAATGGTCTTACTTCACGTGCACTTTCATGGTCATGTCAGTATCTTTTATGCTGAATACATAAGTGCCGCCCTTTGTGAAGGTGTGGGATGTCATGTTCCCATATTTCATTACCTGCTCTTTGAACAGGCCATCTACGCTACTAAGGGTGTATACCTTCTGACGATTATTGTTCTTCCATGTGATGATATCCCCTACATCTATGTTCAGTTCAGCGGGGGTAAAACCATAGTATTCCATTGTAACTAAAAACTTCTCAGAGTCTACTTGAACAACAGCATCCCCTTCTTTCAGGATCTCTGTCTGCCCCTGTACATCCTTGTCTTTCTTTTCGTCAGTGCATCCTGATAACATCACTGATATAGCAACTATAAGTATCAACAAAATCCATTTACTTCTCATTTATACCACCTGATATAATTTACATTTGTATCCAAGATACTTCATGATACTCCAATGCAGAACTATTTAATTAATAAATCTTTCGTTTTGTTCCTATGTTATTTTGTATACTTACAGTTGTAATGTTCTATCCTTTACAGTATTCAAAAAGATGCGCAACGCCACAGCTAAATGCTCAACGGGCATACCATGTCTTTCGCGCGCGTGCACGAGGCCCCACATTGTTCCAACAGCACAACGCATGCACGGTGCGGCGATGCTTTGACCCGTGCCTGGATATAAGAAAAAAGAAAGCCAGCTTGAATGAAACCATCATCGAACAGATGCTGAATTTCAAGTCACGAGGAAGGCATGCGGAAAGAATTATCCAATACTCTAGCATCGACCCGTGCGCGCGTGCAATTTGTGCGTCCCTTTCCATTTTGTCATGGCATGGCCTATTTACAAAGCAATTTGTTCAAAGCCATAAATGTTAAACCTGTAATACCAGTCGGCAATGTGAATGAGGTTTTAGATGTGGTATTCCACAAAGAACCTGTAGCTTACCCTTATTTCATCCATTTCTGTAGCCTTGATGGCAGGGATATTCCCTTTTGCGGTGTATGTCAATGATGCAATGTCCTTGAAGGTCACTTCGCAATTTATGTTAACGGGTAGCAAGGATTTGAATCGGTCACATTTTGCGATGATGGACCTTATAAGTCCCTCAGTTACAGTTGGTGTGAATTTCTGGGTGCCGGATGGGACGTATACTACTTCGGTCGTAAGGTTCTCCAAGTCCTCAAGTGTCATCCAGAACCCGTTGATACGTGCATTGTCCAGCATGTAGTCCTGGATCTCAAAACTCTTACTGATAACATTCTTCAATTACAGACACCTTGCATTTAATGAGATGTGGATGTATAAATGCCTATGGCAAAACATTTATATTTATTCGTGTCAGTACACGAGCTGGCATGAATGTACACATTTGTACATGCAATCGCCTGAGAACTATCGATAATAATAGGTATGGAGGAAGTACATCTGGCCATTAAACGAATTTTGATGGGCAACGAAGCCATAGCCTTTGCTGCCATAAGGGCTGGTGTGCAGGTCGCAAGCGGTTATCCGGGCACGCCATCCAGTGAGGTCATGGAGACCATCATATCCCATGCACAGACCTATGGTATCTATGCAGAATGGGCCACAAATGAAAAAGTAGCCCTTGAGACCGCTGTAGGTGCTGCATACTCCGGTGCCAGTGCCCTTGTCACCATGAAGCAGGTGGGCCTTAATGTAGCTTCAGACCCCCTGATGAGCCTTTCATACCTTGGAGTAAAAGGTGCCCTTGTCATCCTCGTTGCCGACGACCCCGGTCCCCATTCATCCCAGACGGAGCAGGACACCCGTGTCTTTGGCAGCTTTGCGAATATTCCGGTATTTGATCCATCCACTCCACAAGAAGCCTATGACATGACCTTACTTGCTTTCAGTTTATCCCGTGAGTTGGAGACTCCTGTGATACTCAGGACCACGACCCGTGTTTCGCACGGCTGTGCAGATACACTTATCGAAGATATGCTTCCCGTAGCGCGGAACATAGAAGGTTTCGTGAAGGATACGCGTTGGGTCATATTCCCAAAACTTACGGCACAGAGACATCCCTTGCTTGAAGACCTACAGGTGAGAATGTCGGAGCGTTTTTCAGACCTCTTCACTGATGCTTCGTTCAATTCCATAACAACTGGAGGCAATGGGAAGAGAACAACTGTTGGTATTGCAACCTCAGGTGTTTCCTATCTTTACGTCATGGAGGCCATTAAAGAACTTAGTGATATGAGACCATCAGTATTCAAGGCAGGGACCGTTTATCCCTTCCCTGAAAAGGCTGCCCTTGGATTCTTATCAGGGCTAACTGACCTCATAGTGGTAGAGGAGCTAGACCCCTATCTTGAGGAACAGTTCCTCCAATTGGCAGGCAAGTATCATCTGAATATCAAGGTACATGGTAAGAAGAATGGCATTTTTCCTGTAAGTGGGGAATATGATGTGGACCTTGTCATAGACGGTATCAACAGGTCGCTTGTTGCAGCAGTGCTAGATGTGCCACATCTCACCCATATGCCATATGCTATCGATTTGGGTTCTCTTCCTCCTCTTCCTGTCAGAGCTCCTACCCTGTGTGCAGGATGCATGCACCGCACTGTTTTCTACGCATTCAAGAAGGCGGCAGGCAAGCTTCAGGCAAAGGACAAGGCAAAGACCATCTTTTCCGGAGATATAGGATGTTATACCTTGGGAAATGCTCGCCCATTGAACATGGTGGATACCTGTTTGTGCATGGGAGCAGGTATCAGCATCGCCGCAGGTCTTTCACATGCGCAGGCATATCACGGGGGGCAGAAGGCCAGACAGGTTGCTTTCATCGGTGATTCTACCTTCTTCCATTCTGGTATGGCAGCTGTTGTCAGTGCTGTATATAACAATGCGGACATCACCATTGTGGTATTGGATAACCGTACCACTGCCATGACCGGTCACCAGCCACATCCGGGTATTGGAGTGACAGCAATGGGCTCACCTGCAAAGAAGATAGATATTGCCGGCGTCCTCAGAAGTTGTGGTCTTGACATGGTAATAACACAGGATGCAGATGACCTTGATGCATGCATCGATGCAGCGGTCCGGGCCATGGAGTTTGAAGGGCCTTCTGCCACTGTTTTCCGTGGTAAATGCGTTGCTATATGCAAGGACATGGGCCATTACCATATCGATGAGAAGAAGTGCAGTGCTTGCCGGCTTTGTGTTTCACAATTGGGGTGCCCTGCCATATTCCTTACGCCATCAGGTCTGCCGGTCATACAGGATACCTGCACAGGATGTGGTCTGTGTGCTCAGGTCTGCCCCAGCAATGCAATTGTAAGGGAGGTTCAACTATGAAGTTCGATATTCTAATAGCCGGCGTGGGTGGACAGGGCGTGGTACTGGCCTCCAGGCTTTTTGCAACAGCAGCAATGGATGCAGGTTTTCATGTAGCTACAGCCGAGACGATAGGTATGGCCCAGCGGGGAGGGTCTGTAACAAGCCATGTGAGGATCGGGAATGACATATGTGCTTCGCTTATTCCCCAGGGCAATGCAGATCTCATAATAGGACTTGAACCGGCAGAGGCGGCTAGAAACCTTCGCTTTTTACGCAAAGGGGCCAGCCTCGTGGTGAACGAGCACGCTGTGGTCCCTCAGGCATCAGGCACTGTAGCCTATGACCCAGTACAGGTGCTCAGCTTCCTTAAAACCAATATCCCAGACATGATATCTGCTGATTTTACCCAACTTGCAAAGGATGCAGGGTCATCCAGGGCCACCAACGTTGCTATGATAGCAGCAGCTGCAGGTGCGGGTCTTTTACCATTCCCAAAGGAGTTTCTTTGGGATGTGCTCGAAAAAATGGTCCCGGAGAGGTATAGGGATGTCAATCGTAGGGTCTTCGATATGGCTATAGAGAATGTCTCCCAGCCCAGGGTGTGATCCTTTTGAACGACCATCGAAGTTTGGAGCTCGATCGTCTTCTTATTCCCGAGTCTGAGAGGAATGAAAAGCTTCGGAACATGCTTGCCAAGGTTATAGAAGGCAGTGCGTTCTACAGGGAGAAATACCAGAATGCAGGTGTTACCATTGATGGTATTGACACACTGGATGACCTTTGCAGACTTCCGCTGACCACAAAGGAAGAGCTGAGGGATGCCTATCCCTTGGGCTTACAGGCGGTGCCGGATGGTGAGATCGTACGCATACATTCCTCCTCAGGTACAACGGGAAGTCCGGTAATAATCCCTTATACAAGGGCCGATGTTGATGTATGGGCCGATATGATGAGTCGATGCTATCTTATGGCAGGACTTGGGAACATGGACAGGATCCAGATAACCCCAGGTTATGGTCTATGGACGGCTGGTATTGGGTTCCAGGCAGGTGCTGAGAGGCTGGGGGCAATGGCTGTCCCGATGGGTCCTGGCAATACTGAGAAACAGTTGCAGATGATGGTTGACCTTAAGTCTACTGCACTTGCAAGCACCTCCTCCTATGCTTTGTTGTTGGCCGAGGAGATCACAAAGCGCGGTCTTAAGGATAAGATCTGTCTTAAGGTGGGTATCATAGGCTCTGAACGCTGGAGCCCGAAGATGCGTGCACGTATCGAGGCAGAACTTGGCATTGAGAGTTACGATATATTTGGTCTGACAGAAGTATACGGGCCAGGGATTGCCATCGACTGTCATCTGCACGAAGGTTTGCATTACTGGTCTGACCATCTGTTCTTTGAGATTATAGACCCACTAACAGGTGAAAAACTACCGGATGGTACTCTGGGAGAGTTGGTGATCACTACCCTAAGTAAAGAAGGTGCTCCACTCATTCGTTACAGGACAAGGGACCTGACACGTATATTACCGGAACCATGTAAATGCGGCTGTCCCTTCCCGCGTATCGACCGCATCCTGGGACGCAGTGATGATCGCATCAAGGTCAAGGGTGTGAATATCTATCCTGGTCAGATAGAGGATATCATCCAAAAGGTCGAAGGCGTAAGCAGTGAGTACCAAATAGTCCTGGAAAGGGATGCTGGCAGAGACTCCATGCTTTTCAGGGTCGAGGTGGAAAGTTCACCTGATGCAGAAAGCTGCACATCAAAGGCAAAGAAGCTCGATAAGGCCTTCCAGGATTTCATAGGCGTCAGCGTCGATGTCCAATGCGTTCCTATGGGAACATTACCGCGCAGTGAAAAAAAGAGCAAGCGCGTCATCGATAACCGAGAGATGTAGGTCCCAGGTCCTGTTTCCAGGGTGCCTTTCCACGGGTCACAAAAGCTGTTCTTATATCCAGGCGATAGAAGAATAGCTGGTTGAATGGGTCTAAAATAAGGTATCATGAGAATGTCTAATATTGAGTTGCCCAATAAAAACGCGCGCGCATGTGGCAAAGGGTCCGTGTTTGATCATAAGTGCACGCGGTTTTGAAATTTAGAAAGATCAGATGATCAGTTAACAAAAAACGCGGCACCTTTTTACATTCCAACCCCCGGCTCACCGCCAGCCGCGCGCGTTTTTCCCGAGGCACGGACAGAATATGTGAATGGAGTATGCTTTAAAAAAGCGATAAGAATATAAAGTAAAATTCTGATCAGACAATCTCATCATGTCTGTCATAACTTACGAAAACATATTAATAGCAGGCATCCTTCATACCCGTACATGCTTACAAAAAGGATCATCCCATGTCTTGACGTAACGCTTGATGAAGCCGGAGGAACGGTCGTTAAGGGAGTAGAATTTGTCGGTCTGAGGAAAGCAGGTGACCCGGTGGAATTTGCTAAAAGGTATAATGAACAGGGTGCAGATGAATTGGTCTTCCTGGATATCACAGCATCCCACGAAGGTCGTTCTACAATGGTCGATGTTATCCAAAGGACCGCTGATGAAGTGTTCATTCCTCTCACGGTTGGTGGTGGGATCAACTCCATTGATGATATCAGACAAATTCTCAGGGCAGGAGCTGACAAGGTGTCCATCAATACTGCCGCTGTTGCAAAGCCACAGTTCATAAAGGAAGCTTCAGATGTCTTTGGGTCGCAGTGTATAGTTACCGCTATCGATTGTAAAAGGAACACCAATATCCGCGACAATCCCGACAAGACCATCCTTGAGTTGGAAGATGGTACAAAAGCATGGTTCGAGGTTGTTATTTACGGAGGTCGCAAGGCTACAGGCATGGATGCTGTGCACTGGGCAAAGCAGGTCGAAGAGCTTGGGGCAGGTGAGATATTACTGACCAGTATGGATAGGGATGGTACTTATGATGGTTTTGATATACCCATTACCAGGAAGCTTTCCGATGAACTGGAGATACCTGTCATAGCATCAGGTGGAGTTGGCAGTCCTGAGCATATGTATCGAGGTTTTGTCGATGGCAAAGCGGACGCTGCACTTGCAGCAAGCATATTCCATTTCGGGGAATACACAGTTCATGACGTCAAGGAATATCTCAGGCAAAGGAACATCCCTGTCAGGTTATGATGTCATTCAATTGTATTGTTCATGATGCCACAAAGACCTGAACTTCTCGCCCCCGCCGGGGATATGCGGTCGCTTGTAGCTGCTGTAGAGAATGGTGCAGATGCAGTATATCTTGGTGTCAGGGAATTCAGTGCAAGGGCCTATGCCGGTAACTTTACACTGGACGAGTTAGAGGAAGGACTCCATTTTGCTCACTTAAGGGGTGTAGGGGTCTATGTGACCCTGAACACACTTATCAAAGACCATGAGATAGAGCAAGCTGTGGAGCTTATGCAGGTTCTGGATAGACTCGGTGTCGATGCCATCATTGTCCAGGACCTGGGGCTTTTATCGCTTGCACGAAGGGTAGTACCTGCAATGGCGATACATGTCAGTACCCAGATGACCATTCATAATACGGATGCTGTGTGTTTCCTTAAGGATATGGGTGTCAAGAGGGTAGTTCTGGCAAGGGAATTGGACCTTGCTTCCATAAAGACCATTGTTAAGGGCACAGGTGTAGAAGTGGAGACTTTTATCCATGGTGCTTTATGCATATCTTATTCAGGTCAATGCCTTATGAGCAGTATGATAGGTGGCCGAAGTGGCAACCGAGGACACTGTGCTCAGCCATGCAGGAAAGGATACAGTTTGCTGGAAGCTACAAAAAAAGTAAAGACCCCAGGTAATTTCCTTCTGAGTCCCAGGGACCTGAATGTATCGTCCATTCTACCAGAGCTAATTGAGGCAGGGATTGGCTCATTTAAGATAGAGGGGCGCATGAAGCGTGCTGAGTATGTAGCCGGTGTTGTGAGAGTATATCGACGTCTCATTGACCGCTATATGAGCGATCCAGAAAAATACTATGTATCTGCTGAAGAGGACACTCAGCTTGCCCAGTTATTCAATCGTGAGTTCACCACAGCTTACTTCAAAGCAGATCATGGGGACATGCTCATGAGTCGCCATCGGCCTTATAATCGTGGTGTAACAGTGGGTCGTGTGCTTGACCATGATCGAAGGAGCAGGAGCATGACCATCGAACTCACAGGAACGTTAAGTGTGGGGGATGGCATTGGTTCTGATGAAGGGGATGGCTCCGGTGCAGTGGTGCAGTTCATGTATTCTAAAGGGAGGGCTGTAAAAGATGCAGGCAGACATGATGTAGTTTCCATTCCCTTTGAGGTGCCCCTTCCCAATGGTGCTCTTATCTATAAGACCTTAGATAGTTCTCTCATGAAGGAGTTGCAGGGTTCCTTTGAACCAGCAGGCAAACATAGGAAGGTACCGGTCTCAATGAAAGCAGAAGCGATCGTTGGATGCCCTTTCTCTGTGTCCGTGTGGGATGACGATGGTAATTATGTCAGTGTAGCCTCTGATTACGTCGTTGAGCCTGCTCGGAATAAGGCCACCGGTAGGAATGATATACATGGTCAGATGGATAGGCTGGGCAACACAGTTTTTCAGCCCCGGTCCATTGAGGTCCATATGTCAGAGGCAGGTGTTTTTATTCCAATACGTGTAATGAATGACACCAGGAATAAAGCAGTGTCTGAATTGGAGGGGTTGAGAGTTGCAAGCCGCAGGAAAACTGAAGGGCTACCTTTACCTTCCTTTTCTGGAGCTATAGGTTTAAACCGTGTGGAGAACAAACAGGAGAAAGATAAGCCGCTTCTTGCTGTAAGTGTCAGCGATATTGAAAGCATGCAAGAGGCAATAGCGTGTGGTACAGATGTTATTTACTTCGATGTGACCTATGCTCAAGATGCTTATGTCGACCCTGCATACCTGCAACAGATAGCCTCTCACTGCACAGTTGCCCATGTGCCCATATGCCTTCAAACTCCTCTTATTGTAAAGGATAGTGAAATGCCAGCCATTGAAGGGTTGATGTTTGCAGCCAGAGCCTTGGGTTTTAATGGGGTCCTTGCTTCAAATCATGGAGTGTTCAGAAGAGCAATGGCCCTCGGGTTAAGGCCTGTTGCTGACAGTCCGCTCAACATATTCAATAGTCATACAGCTTCTGTCTTTCGGGATATGGGGGCTGAGTTACTTGTGCTTTCTCCAGAGATGGACCTTGGGCAAATAAAAGAGGTCAGTGAACATGTCAAGACAGAATGCATTGTCCACGGAAGGCTCCAGTTAATGGAGTCCGAGCATGGTCTTATCACGGCCTTAATGTCTTCAGGGCCGGTGAGGATGAGCGAAGCAAGATATGGTCTCATGGACGAGAAAGGTTTTGTATTTCCTGTGGTGACGGACCCCCAGGGGAGGACCCATATATTGAATTCACGGGTGCTGTGTTTACTTGATGATTTACCGCACTTGATAGAGGCTGGTGTTGAAAGATTCAGGATAGATGCAAGGATGTCCGTACCCGCTGTTGTTGCTAAGGTCACAAGTGCTTATAGGAAGGGTATCGATAGCAGTTTTGATGGGCAGCGGCCCCCCACGAGGTGTGCGGACATTTCAGCGGAGTGTACAAGGGGGCACTATCACCGAGGTGTATTATAGGCCCAAATCAAAGGCGGTTGGATATATCTCATTTTATCTTTTTTTGTAGATACTTCGTATGGTAGCTTTAATTCGATTTTAAGTAAGAATCAAGAGCTAATTACGCTAAATAGTTTAGATTAGGTAGTTTTATATACGTTGTGAGCTTATTATATGTTAGATTGAATAACCCGCCTCAATTATCGGTTAATTCAGTCTGAATAGTCTGATAAATGCTCTATATGGGTGATGCAATATTATTCTGTTGCAAAAACGCATGTGGTGTATCTGGAATCATAGAACTAGAATATCTCTCCATGGGAGGTGAGGTATAATGGCAGTAGCAGCAAAAGATCAGAAGAAGGATGACAAGAAGGGTGCAGCAAAGGCCCCTGCAAAGGACCAGAAGAAGAAGTAACCTTATGTCTATAGTTTTGTTCTTTTGAGGAGTAATGCTCCTCAATTTTTCTTTAATTCTCTTCAAAAGCTATGTATTGAAAATCATTATATACTAATCTACTCAATATATTATTGATATACCATGAATGAAATATTCTTCGTTTTGGTGGCTATAGTCCTTGCACTTGTCCTGTATAAAGTGTTAAAGACTGCCACAAAGATGGCAGTGAATGCTGTTATTGGAATAGTTGTGCTTTTCGTTGCAAACTTTGCACTTGGTCTTGGCGTAGCTTATACCTGGATCGTGATCCTGATATGTGCTATCACAGGAGTAGTGGGGGCTTTACTCATTATTGCATTAAAATTCCTAGGTCTTGCCTTTTAAGCTCGCATGGCCTTGTATGTGGTGGCGGGTATACCGCTGCCCATGAAATATCTTTTCAGTTACCTTGCTTTTGATATCTATATCTGTGAATCCACCAAGAAGCAAAGTGATTTCCTGTTCAGTGAAATAGTGGTAGATTATTCCTCCTTTCCTTCTGAAAGTCCCGGCTTCAAGTTCCTGTCCACCATATCTCATGTCCTCGATACCGAACACTTCAAAGAAAAGTATCCCTGATGGCCTGAGCACTCTTTTTATCTCTTCCATCGCGTGTTTCCTTTCACTTTCAAAAAGATGCTGTAACACGCCAAAGCACACCACAGCATCAAAGGACCCATCCAAAAAAGGCATGGACGTCATTGTGGAAATAATACACTCTGCATATCTTCCATGGCCCTTAAGATATGCGCTGGCCTGTTTTAAAGCATTAGGTGCAACATCAATGCCAACCACATCATAGTTTTTGGAAAGGGGAAGCAGGTAGCGTCCATTCCCACACCCCACATCCAATATTCGGGAGCCTCTTACTATGGTCCTTTCAACAGCATCGAGAGGCCTTTGCCCGCCCCACTTCACATGTCTGTATTCTTCATTCCATGCACGCAGGTGGGAGTATTTGTCTTCCATATCACGGTATGTACTTCGCAGCATCCATAAATCGTCTGACAAGGAAGTCCTTTTCAAGTGAAGAGAGGAACCATCCTGCCTTTGGACCAGATTGCTGACCAAGTACTGCTGTATATATTGCTTTGAACAGGTCCTTTGGATCGGCATGTACTTCATCCCTACTCACATAAAGGGCATCTGCCATCCTTTTATTCAATTCAGAATCTTGTTCCTTTGCTGAATATACCAGGTTGTGGTACTCTTCCCCACTAAGTTCATCCTTTTCTGCTATCATACTTGAGAACGAGCTCAGGAAAGCACGTTGTAGCTCAGACAGACTGGCCGCTTGTACAGGCAGTTCCTCTTTCACACTGAACTTTGCAAAAGCAGGGGCATACATCTCAAGCCAGTTGCCCACGTTGTCTGCCAGTGCCCGGATACATTTCTCATTGCTGGTGTCATATCCTGCCCTTCTGACTATGCGCATTATCTTCTCAAAGTCGCCACTGGCTGCTTGGTATATTGTGGTCATGTGCTTAAATGGTATGTCTGTACGGCATATGCCTTCTGCATAGGAGAGTTCCATTATCCTTTTCTCATATGGCCCAGGTTCTTCCATGGCCTGCAGGCGCTCATAATCGTCCACAAGGGTGAGCAAAGGCTGACCAGGGTCAAACCTTATATGTTTTTCAGGTTTGGTACGTATTATCAGGTATCTTAGCACCTCTGGTGGCACTACTTTGAGCATATCTGCAATGGATACGACCACACCGGTCGAGGATGACATGGCACCTTCGTTACCAAGCATTATCCATTCATATACCACAGGGAATGGTGCATCATAACCGAAGACCTCTTTTGCTATAGGTACGCCAGTATCGTATGAACCACCACTGGATGCGTGGTCTTTACCATATGGTTCTACAGTGACCCCCAGTGCTCCCCAGCGTGCCGGCCAATCAACACGCCACGTAAGCTTTCCTCCTCCATTCATGGATACTGTGCCTGAGTCTCCACAGGAGCATTTGTAATCCACGGTCTCAGCATCAAGGTCAAAGCCTGTTACAATGGTGGCATTGATCTTCCCACAAGCAGAGCATATAGGATTGAAGGGGTTCCATGTCTCCGCCGGGCTCTTCCCTGATATATCTTCCAATATTTTTGCTATCTTATCTCTTTCTACCAGTGCCTTCTTAATGGAATCTGTATAAACACCTTGCTTGTACAATTCATCAGCCCTGTAGACCTTAGGGTGTATCCCAAGATGGACAAGAGCTTCAAGGAATGGCTCAAGGAAATGTTCAGAGTAGCTTTTGTGCTTCTTACATGGACATGGTACCTCTGAAAGGGGTTTACCCACATGTCCAGCGTAACTTTCGTCAAGGAAAGGGTATACTTTTCTGAGGGGGTCGTATGTGTCAGCGATATAGATGAACTCAGCCTCAGCACCTTTATCTACAAGGGCCCTGTATGCAGCATCTGCTGTCACGACCTCGCGCATATTACCGATATGGATCTGTCCAGATGGCGTAATTCCAGTTGCGACAAGATGTTTTTTTCCTCTTGCGAGCACCTCGTTCGCAACAACATCCGCCCAGTGTGTGATATCTGTCATTCTTTTTCACCAAAATTGGAGTAAGTTATTGTAATTCTCTGGTGAGAGTTTATTCGTCCATTCCAGAGTGAATAGATTCTAACCTTAAATTATTACTTCTATTAGAAGCTTTGCTTATGATGGATGTTCTGACCTCTGGAGCTATGAGCTTTAAGATTTCAGCCTTAGTATTGAGTTTGTCTAATTAGCTCATATTTCCTCCATTTCTGATCATGATCAGTTAATAAAAAATGCGTGCTAGATCTATAACGAAAGATGTGGCGCCCTTTTGCAGTCCAACCTCCGGCTCGCCGCCAGTCGCGCGCGTTTTTTCCGAGGGCGGGCATTATATAGGAATTAACGTGAAAAATGGAGTATTCTTTAAAAAAGCGATAAGAATATA
>CAZBJM010000037.1:0-16675 GCA_964492225.1 uncultured Methanosarcinales archaeon | reverse complement strand
CTTGCAAATGCAAAGCTTGGCTTGACATCTTCGATCCGTATGCGCACATGTTCGCCTAAACTTACATCCCGGACAAAGACCACGAAATTATCAATGAACACTGCCCCATCACCATTGGCACCCAATTCTTTTATTTCCACATCGAACTCCTCTCCTTTACGAACTGGGGATGTGAGGAACTTCTTGCCAATAATATAGATCTCGGCACTCTGTGAGCGTGAAGCATCTGGAGAATAAGATCGGGTAAAACTGAAATTGGAAGCCAAACGATCCAGGAACTCCTTGAACATGTCACCCTGGAATACCTTCACAACAAAATTACCTCCGGGTTTGAGTATCTTCTTAGCACAATCCAAAGCGGATGATGTGAGATCAATAGACCTTGCATGGTCAAGGCTCCAGTTACCAGAAAGATTTGGAGCCGCGTCACAAATAACAACATCCACACCCCTCTCCCCAACCAAGGATACTATCTTCTCAATGGTCCTATCAGAGGTGATATCACCTTTAATGGTCTCTACCCCTTCGATGGGAGATATCTTCTGCAGGTCTACCCCAAGGACCCTTCCACCTGATAACTTCTTTGCAACTTCAAGCCAGCCCCCGGGTGCAGCTCCAAGGTCAACTACGGTGTCCCCTGATTTGATTATATGATGCTTTTCATTTATCTGGAATAGCTTATAGGATGCCCTTGAACGGAAACCCTCGTCTTTTGCTCGCCAGTAATAGGTGTCTCTTCTATCTCTTGCCATATGGATCTGTACCGGATTAATATAATGAACTGTTAAATGTCTTGTGCAACCCTCAGGTGTTCCAGCCTTTTGCTGATCTCCTGCAACTCTTCCTCAATGCCATCGATCCCTTCCGGAAGCCAGGAATCATAATCATAATAGATGTTCAATATCTCACTGTACCTTTCAGTGAGGGTTAGTATTGCTTCACTTCTACTGGCCATGGAGACCTCTTCAATATCCTTGCTGAGCTTTGAGCTCATATCATGTAGCTTTGAAGTGAAACGCTGTGTGAGCCCACCCATATCTACCTCCCTTTTTGACAAACGGAGTATATCTATAACCTCGCTCAGCTCAAAAGGAATATCAGGAAAGGCATTTGGTCCAGGTATATAGAATGACCCTTCAACATTGACGTCTGATACGGCATCCTTTACCTCTGCTGGGCCTACCGTCTCAAGCAGGAGCTCATGCACTGCCTCTTCACACATCTGTAGTACAAGCTCTGATGAGAAGTCCTCATTCCTCAGGAAGGATATCTCCGCTGCTATTGCGCATATCTCATCCTCCCTTAAAGCTCCGAGCGCATCAATGATGCCTGTAAGTTCTTCTTTTGATATCAAGGGCCTTGTCCTCTGGAATGTATAATATGTACTGTTAAAGTGCACAACTGATAGTTAAAGTCATTGTTATCCGGATACCATCATAATTTGTAGCGTTTCATGACCAATATCTGATCCAGCAGGCTGTCGGGGTCGTTTTTCTCAATGCGTGGGTCTGCTGAAGGATACAAACGGGGGATATCTTCTGCGATGTCTTCTGTAATGGACCTTGCTAAAGAGTGGTCCCCACATAGCAACACATATTCCGGGGACATATCAGATGAACCTGATATCTTTTCAATGGCATCCGTCGCCTTCTCTGCATGGTACACGATCTCCTCGTCCCTGAGACGTTCAAAACGCCTCTGACTGAACCCTCCTTTTGTGTGCTTGGATTTGACATTGCTACGGACCACCTCACACGCATCGAAATGCTCCATGTCCTGTGTATAGCCAACCAATGACTCTCCCGCATGTGCTATGACCACCAACGCACATACTCCTCTGCCCAGCAAACGGTCAAAGGGAGCAATATGGAAGGCTTCACCCACCTGCCACGATGCATGCTCAACGGGAAATGGAGGTATCACAAGCTCGCTGACAAGATACTGAGGGTCACTGAAGATCACACACCCTGTACCACTATCGATCTTCTGTAGCAATTGCAGGGTCTCGGGCCCTAGATGTTCAGAAGACATGCCCCGGTAGGAGTCTTCGGAGAGAGTATGCCCTGGTGGGATATAGACTGTCAGCAGTTGTGATGATGTTGCCCTCAGTGAGGATATAGTATCGACAAATCGTTTTGCCTTTTGCCTTGGCATGCTTTCAACGAAATGCGAAGGAACCTGGGATGAGGCATCTTTCCTTTGTTCCAGTTCATGCTCAAGGGTCCGGACCTTTACCATGGTAGCATTGAGGGCCTCTTCTGCAGCCTGCTTTGCTGCCACAGCCCGTTTTTCACTCTCAGCACCCTTATCCATCCGTTTTTGCATAATATTGAGCTCCAACTCAAGCTCCGCCTTGTGTGAGCTGAGCCGGTCGATCTCTTCCAGAAGCTTCTCCTTACCGGTATACTTGCTGAAAAGGGATGTGATATTATCGGTCAGTTTGTTCTTTTCAGGACTATCCCGCGCTTTCATCCTATAGCAATAGAAAAGTACTGTATAAATAACCTGTCCTTTTTAACTGGATACAAGAACTTAAGAACAAAAAGGAAGTATGAAGATGCAATGGCAAGCTATTCACCAATGACCGCCGTCAATGCCCTCTGGCAAATGCGTGTACGGAAAAGACCATATGTGCTTTCCCACGCGGTCAATTCATCATGTAATATGCGATGTAGATTCTGTGAATACTGGAAGGAAAGCGGGCCACAGATGGAACTGGAAAAGGTGTTCAGTTTACTGGATGAGGCAAAGGGATTTGGTATACAGGTCTACAATGCATGGACTGTGGAACCTTTACTGAGGGATGACCTGCCCCTTATATTCAAACACGCCAAGGACCTCGGTATGACAACGTCCATGATAACGAATGGGCTCCTGTTGGAAAAAAGAGTGCATGAGCTCAAGGACCTTGACTTATTATCGGTATCCGTCGATGGGACAGCAAGTTATAAAGAGATGAGAGGAGTGGACTTTAAGAGGATACTGCCAGGCATCATCAAAGCCCGGGAAGTGATGGGAAAAGCGATGCTCATGAACTGTGTCATCAATGGCAAGAACCTGGATGATATAGAAGAGCTCATCGTACTTGCAAAGGAAAAGGACCTGAAAATATCCTTTGAGCCCATGTATGAGTTTGCTAGCATTGAGAGTGGTACATGGAACGAGTTCGGTATAAAGGATATGGAAAAATACCGCAATACCGTGGATATGATAATCCGGATGAAAAAGAACGGTTATCCTGTGATAAATTCCAATACCTATCTTAAGATGGTAAGAGATAGGCGCACGAGCTTCACATGTCATGCCAATGATCTCATACTTTGTGTAGCTGCTGATGGTAGTATAGAGAATTGCAGGGTCCACAGAGAACCTATTGGCAATATCTCAGAGGGAATTGCAAAAGTATGGGAAAGAACAAGGGAAAAGAGAAAAGAAGTAGCAAATAACTGTGAAAAATGCTTGTTCTTTGGCTATGTGGAGAATAGTATGCTCTATGAGTTCAATCCAGAGGTCATCATGCATTATAAGTGGATGTGAGCAAGGTATAGCTTCACAAACTGCGGTGAGAAAAGGGATTTTAGTCCGAGGTTGTCTAATTAGCTCATATTTCCTCCATTTCTGATCAGTTAACAATAAACGCGTGCTAAATATAACAAAAAACGCGGCGCCTTTTTATAAATCCAACCCGGCTCGCCGCCAGTCGCGCGCGTTTTTCCCGAGGGCGGACATTATATAGGAGTTAACGTGAAAAATAGAGTATGCTTACAAAAAAGGATAAGAACATAAAGCGAATTTCTAATCAGGCAAGCTCAGTCCTGTAATTATAAATATACAACAAATATATATAATTGGTGTGATTATATATGAGACATCAAATACAGGCCAAGCACTATGAACCACACCCTAACACGTCGTATACTACTCCTTGCCATACTGTCATTTCTTATAATACCATTGACAGTGTCTGAAAGCACTGCAGAGATAGCTGTTTGCATTTCTCCTGAGCTCACCCGTGTTGGAGAGAATGGGATCTTCGTATTGGATGTAACCATTGAGCCCGACATTGCGATATCTGGTGCTGAGCTCACCCTGATGTACGACCCAGCCCTGGTACAGGTTACCAGTGTCAAGGAAGGCGACCTTTTGACACGCAAAGGAGAAAAAACCATATTCTCCCCTGGGACCATAGATAATGTGAACGGTTCTGTGAAAGGGATCTATGGGCTTGTACTGGGAAAAGAGATAGATGTCGAGAAGGGGACCTTTGTGAGCATCGGATTCAATGCAACAGGCAAAGGTGGAGTTGCTGCCATTGAGATAAAAGAGCTCACGATTACCAATTCCGTTGGTGGGAAACTGCCAGTTTCTGTAAAGGATGCACAGGTGTCCATAGGAAATGGAAAAGAACATGTGCCAAACGATGATGTGGGGGAAACACGGAAACTGGGTGATGAGACACAGTTGGTCCTTGCGTTCTCAATTGCGGCGTCATTGCGGTGCATCCGAAAGAGGAAGGACCACAAGAAAACCTGGATGAAAAATGCTACAAACTAGCTTAAAAGCAAATGCATGAGTGTGAAGGAAAAAAAGAGAGAAATGAGTAATGCCAGCTGGCATTACTTTGCAAGGTCGTAGTTCTGGTTCACTATTTTAAGTGCACAGAAGTCGCCGCACATTGTGCATGCATCCTCATCGCCGGGTGCTCTGCTGTTCCTGATACTTCTTGCAAGCTCAGGGTCCAATGCATAGCTGTACATCTTCTCCCAGTCGAGGTCCCTGCGTGCCCTGCCCATTGCAAGGTCGATGTCACGGCTTTCCTTGTACTTGACCATGTCTCCAACGTGGGCTGCTATCCTTGAGGTCTTGACACCTTCAATGACATCCTGGAGGTTTGGAAGTGCAAGGTGCTCTGCAGGTGTTACATAGCAAAGGAAGTCACAGCCTGCTGCTGCGGATGTTGCTGCACCGATAGCTGTCACGATGTGGTCCCGGCCTGCGCCGATGTCTGATACAAGAGGACCAAGCATATAGAATGGCTTACCGTTGCTCATTGCCTTCATGAGCTTGACGTTCATTTCCACCTCGTCCAATGGAACGTGACCTGGACCCTCTACAATTACCTGGAGGTCGTACTTGTCATGTGCCTTCTGTGCACATTCAGAGTTGATGATGAGTTCCTGGATCTGTGCCCTGTCGGTTGCATCATGGATGGCACCTGCGCGCATTCCGTTACCAGTGGACAGAGTTACCTCATGCTCCTTGAGGATCTCACAAAGGTAATCGAACTCAGCATAAAGCGGGTTTTCCTTTTCATTGTGGAGCATCCATGTGCTCATGAATGCACCGCCACGGGAACAAAGTCCGCCGTACCTGCCGTGTGCCTTCAACCTGTCAAGGACAATGTTGTTGATACCTGTGTGGATGGCCATGAAGTTTGTACCAAGCTTTGCCTGTTCCTCTGTTGCATACCACAGGTCGTCCTCGGTCATGTGAACAATTGAGCCATCCCTCTTTGCAGCTGTAATGAATGCCTGGTAAAGGGGTACTGAGCCTACTGAGAGGGATATGGCATCACAGACCTTTTTTCTGATACCAAGGAAGTCTCCACCAGTACCAAGTTCCATGAGAGTGTCTGCGCCTGCTGCCTCTGCTGCCTTTGCCTTTGCAACTTCAGCTTCTTCATCAACGATATCTGATGATGAGCCAATGGAAGCATTGACCTTTGTCCTTAAGCCTTCGCCCATACCGCATAGCTTGATGTTCCTGTATGGTGTCATTGGGATGACTATCCTGCCTGCTGCGATACCACGCCTTATGAACTCAGGGTCTTTACCTTCGACCTTGGCCACGATCTTCATTTCTTCTGTGATCTTTCCACTTTTTGCATCTGTTACAATTGTCATGATCTCTTCCTCAGTACTTGATGTACCTTACAGGAAGCAGATGATATATAATAGTTTTCAAAAAATCGACTTGACATAATATCAAGTTCACTTTACTAAATGGGACGTATGCGGGCAAGAAAAAGAAGCAAAAAACTGAGAATGAATATAACATATGCGAGCGGTACAATATAACTTAAGTTCCACAGGCTTTACGTGAAATTAATATAAAAAAAGTGTTCGAATAATTGGCACACTGCACAATATAGCTTGTGCAATGAGAAAATGTGGTCGTGGATACGTTGGACCAAGATAAGCAGTGTATTGTTCATTCGCTGGAGCTATCCCTTAATAGATACCTGAATATCTTACCGGGGTTTTCTAAAAAGCTTTTTGTTATTTGATAATGCTCCGTATCCCTATAATCCACTGGAACAATACCACTTTGTGAAAATTCTAGAACTACCGCACCTGGAAAGGCCATGAGCATTGGTGAATGGGTAGCAATTATAAATTGTGAATTGTTGTTGAGAAGAAGATCGATCTCAGCCATTAAAGTAAGCAGTCTCATTGGCGATAATGCAGCTTCGGGTTCATCCAAAATGTATAGACCATTCCCGCTAAATCTATTCTGTACCAGGTCCATGAAACTTTCACCATGGGACCTATCATGCAACGACACATTACCATAATTATGTGTGGCACCTATTTCGTCAATGTAACTTGCAACATTATAAAAGCTCTCAGCCCTAAGAAAAAAGCCATCTTTAGCAATTGATGCCTTTGAGAGTGTAAGATGTTCATGAAGCTCAGAATGGGAGTTATTTGTAGAGAATGAAAAGTTCCTAGTCCCTCCCTCCGGATTGAATCCATAGGCTACTGCTATTGCTTCAAGAATGGTGGACTTTCCAGTCCCGTTCTCTCCCACAAAGAATGTGACCCTGCTTGATAGAGAAAGCCTTTTCATCTCCATAAGATAACGCACTGCAGGAAGATGATAAAGATATGAGCCCTCGCTAATTGGAGTCTTAAAAATGATCTCTTTGATAAAAAGAGAATGCTTCATGGTCGATCTTCCTTAAATGCACATAAGTGTCGCTTCTTTTGTCAACGTAAGGGTAGAAACCTTTCAATGAGCTGCATGAACAAACACCTAGCGACTGATTTTTTCATACTTGGCCTTAAGTTCAGTGACATCTTCAATATAAATGGATATTTCACCACATTCAGGACATATGGAAACTTTTGGTTTGCCGATGCGGCCTGCAAAAACTCTAGTACTCGTTGCTGCAGTAAGCCCGTAGCCACCACCTTCCACTTTTAGATCACAGTTCTCAAGCATCTCTGATTGACATCTGATACATTTTCTCATTGAGGAGAGCCTCCCTATACTTTATATATCCTCGAAAAGATAGTTTCTCACCTATTCTTCTCCCTATATCGCATAAGCAAGGTGCCTAGCTCCTTCCCAGCAACAAACACCACCCCTATGACAATGCCTGTACCTATTCCATAAATTGGGTTTCCACGTATGAGATACTCCAGTACCATGCATACAATGACCGCAACTACGATATACAACAAACGGTCTACGACTGCCGCTACTCCCATCTATTCTCCATCCTTTCCATAATACTTGTTCACATTCTAATGCTCGTTTGAACAATAATGACAGCATATTTAAAGATACCGTAAAAATTAGCATAGTACTGGGAGATTGTCTAATTAGCTCCTATTTCCTCCAGTTCTGATCAGATGATCAATTAACAATAAACGCGTGCTACATCTAGAACGAAAGACGCGGCACCTTTCTAAAGTCCAACCCCGACTCGCCGCCAATCGCGCGCGTTTCTCCCGAGTGGCGGACAGTATATAGGAATTTTTCCTGATACTCAGACCAGGTCAAAGTATCGCCGCACCGGGTGTCCATTGTGTAGTTGGGACAAAGTGGGCATCGTGCACACGCGCGCGAAATATGGCATGTCCGTTACCATTTAGCTGTGGTACTGCCATTTCTTGAATTATGAATGACTTAAATAAAAAAAATAAAAAAAAAGTTGGCAGTTTTCACTGCCCGGTGATCTCTGCTTTATCAAAGATCATTTTTGCGCCAGTCTTCCCCAAGTGGAGATACAGTCTTTCATCATCCATAGAGAATGCTGTGACGTTCTTCAGCATGGAAAGATACTGAACATCCATAGAATCTGGACCACAGTAGGCCTTTGTCAGTGCTGCGTTTTCCATGGAGAGGTCAAGTATCATTGTCTGGCCCTTGCTCTCTGCGAGGTTGTACTTTCCGTTTCCGGTGTTGCAATCTGCTTTGATGAAGTAGGTCTTGTCAGACTTGAATTCCAGAAGGTATGACTCTGGAGAATACTGTGACCATGGGAAACTGGTCGTCGCCGGATCAGCCTCGACCATACCTACCCATTTCCATCCATTAGCTGTGAGGTCTTTTTCAGAGACTGTCACACCCTTTGTAAAGTACATCCTGGCATCATTACCCAAGTGAAGGACCAATTGGTCATCCATCATAGAGAATGCTGTAACGTTCCTCAACATAGAGAGATACTGCTTGTCCATGGAATCCGGACCACAGTAGGCCTGGGTCAATGCTCCTGCCTCTATTGACAGATCAAGGACCATTGATGTATCCTTAACATCGTCAAGGGTATATTTACCATTTCCAACATTGCAGTCAGCTTTTATGAAGTAGGTCTTGTCGGACTTGAAGCCGATGACATAGTTCTCTGGAACTGGTACCTGAGTACGGACGTAAGAGCCTCCCTTATTCTCAACTGAGCCTGCCCACTTCCATTCACCGTCTGTGAGGTCCTTTGCAGATATGGTTTCTCCCTGTGCGAAGAGCATTTTATCTCCATTGCTTCCCACGTTAAGGACAAGTATTTCCCCATCCATGGTGACTGATGTCACATTGTTCAACATGGAAAGATACTGTGCATCCATAGAGTCAGGGCCACATGCAACCTTTGTGAGAGCTGGTGCTGACAGTGAGAGCTTGTCCCCTTCCAGAGTGTATTTACCATTTCCAGTATTGCAGTCCGCTTTGATGAAGTAGGTCTTATCTGCATTGAATATCACAAAGTACTTTTCTGCATCCGGGACAGCCGTCTGGACAAATGCATTGTTCTTGTTCTCAACAACACCTATCCATTTCCATCCATCATCATCTATGATTTCTTCTGCGATAAGGTCATCATCTGTTACAAAGACCATCTGCTTGCCTTTTTCATCAAATGTGAGCATCAACTTGTTATCCTTGATGGTAAAGCCGGTCACATTATAGATGAGTGCAAGATATTGACCATCCAGAGAGTCTGGACCACAGTATGCCATGGTACTGAAACCTGGCTCGATGGTGAGCTTTGTACCGTTGACCATGTATTTACCGCCAACCATATTGCAGTCAGCTTTGATGGAATATGTCCCGTCGTCAAGGAATTCCAGGGTGTATTTACCAGGATTTGGTATCTTTGTAAGACCACTTGTCTTATCGCCTATGAGTTCTGTCCACTGCCATACAGTACCATTGATCTCAACGGTCTTGTCGTCAGTAACAACATTCTTGTCCGTACAACCTGACACCATGAGTGTGGCCGTTGCCAGGACGCATATGAGAAATACATTGAATAGCTTTTGCATCTTTTGCATAATTATATCCTCTTAGACATGCCTAGTAGTTGTTCTTATATAACGCTTGCTTAAACTTCAAGATGAGTCGAACCTATAAATGAAAAAATACAGGCAATGCCATACGAAAAAGTAGATATTGCCATTTTGAGGAGGAACATTCAGACAGTACGGAACATAGCTGGAGAACTTTTAGAAAATGCATGGAATTCCAAGATAAAACATGAAAATTGGACCTGATATCACTGATAAATGTCAAATATGGATATATAAAAAGTGTGGCGCAAGCATGGATAGAAGAGTGCCCCGCTTAAAGTACATCCCAAATTTGACAGTATTGATCCTGTTGAACTGCCCTCTCTTTTTTTGTTCCATTCAAGTTGACCTTCTTTTTCTTATCTTTCAGGCATCGGTCAAAGTATCGCCTACTGGTATTTTTGTGCAGTTTGGACCATGTGGCAGGAGATCATGCGCGCGCGTGAAAGCCGTGGACGGCGCTTGAACATTTAGTTGGAATGCCGCGCATTTTTTGAAATATGGGACAATACCTTAAAGGAATGATAGCTGTCAAACTTGGGATACATGTATGGAGGATTGCACACATAGACCATCTCATACCCATAGGCATACACTGCCTTATTGCAGCAAGAACACAATGGCTTTCTCAACTCTATGGTCTTTGATCTCGGTGACCCTTATATGCAGGTTTTGGACATCCACCTCGAACTGGGTCCCATCATCGGGAATTGAGCCATAGGAACCAAAAACAAAGCCGCTGAAGGTATCATAATCACCTGTGGGTAGAGGTACACCTATATTCGCAGAGACCTCAGCAAGCGATATACTGCCACGGATCTTCCATGACTGGCCATCGATCCGCTCAATTCCAGTGGGACTTTTCTCATCAACTTCATCCTCATCGAGGTCTCCCACCAATTGCTCCAAAAGGTCGCTCATTGTGACGATCCCTGTCATTCCACCATATTCGTCCAAGATCACTGCAAAATGGTTGCGGGATTTTTTCATTTGCTTGAACAGGACATCAGCAAAAATGGTCTGAGGGATAAAGTACGCAGGCCTCACTGCTTCTTTCATGACATTTTCACGGGACTTGTCTGTGAGCCTGAAATAATCCTTTGTGTTGAGGATGCCGACCACGTTATCCACTGATCTATCACATATGGGATACATCGAATATCTGTTGGCATGTATTGTTTCTTCCCATTCTTCCATGCTTTCTTCCATCCACAAAAGAGAGACATCGGTCCTATGCGTAGAGAATTCATCAACTGTCAGGTCATCGAATTCAAAGACATTTTGGATCATCTCTTTTTCCACATGGTCGATTATGCCTTTTTGGTTACCTACATCAACCATCATTCGAATTTCCTCTTCACTTACATTTGAGTCTTCGGCGTTTGGATCTATCCCAAATAGTCTCAAAATGAAATTAGTTGACTCGGTGAGCAACCATACGACCGGTGCAAAAAGCTTAGAGATGAATAAAATAGATGCCGACATGCCAAGGGCCAGTGGCTCTGCCTTCTTCATGGCAATGCGTTTTGGTACAAGTTCACCAAATACTAGAGTAAAATATGAAAGTATAAGCGTAATAAGGACCACAGATATTGTCCGAAGCGTACTTTCAGGCACGGCTATACCGTTTAACAATACCCATTTGACCAATCTATCGGCAAAGTTATCCGCCGCAAAAGCACTTCCAAGGAAACCAGATAGCGTTATTGCAACCTGTATTGTTGCAAGGAAGCGTGCGGGCTGGCTAGTGAGCTTTGCAAGTCGTTGAGCCCTTTTATCGCCTTGGGCGGCCATCTGAGCCAGTTTATTATCATTCATTGAGATTATTGCAATCTCAGCACAGGCAAAAATAGCATTGGAAGCGATCAGTATGATTTGTAAGAATATCTGCCAGATCAAGATATCAGTCAAAACTAGCTCTCCAGTGCTGTTTTAAATAGAGCCCACAAGTACTTCAATGTATATATTGAATACTCGAAAGGACTGTCCCTGAAACAGGAACAAGCATCGTGTACAATTGTTGTTTCATACTTGGTCAATGTTACCATCATTATCGCTACACTTGTTACAATTCAAATTATTACAATGGAGCCCTTATCATACAAGTTATTATATAAAGTTTGACATTAGCATTAATTCATTGGCACATGCATTTCTGCAGATCATATGAATAATTGGAATATGATGAGCCTTGAATTATCCCTGTATGCCCTTAATGCACTGAAGCTTTTAAAATACTTCGATAGCTCCACGTGCTTTTTGGTCTGCCATATGGGATAGGTGCTGTAATATTCTGAATAGAATGGCTTTCACAAAAGGGGCATTGTAGAGATTGTCTAATTAGCTCATATTTCCTCCATTTCTGATCAGATGAACAATTAACAATAAACGCGTGCTGGATCTATAACGAAAGATGCGGTGGCATCTTTCTACCAAAAACGCTGTTGCGTCTTCTAACGAAAACCGCGACCCCTTTTTGCAGTCCAACCCCGGCTCGCCGCCAGTCGCGCGCGTTTTTCCCGAGGGCGGGCATTATATAGTAATTAACGTGAAAATGGAGTATGCTTAAAAAAGTGATAAGAATATAAAGCGAAATTCTGATCAGACAAGCTCTTGTATACTGACTCACTTTGCCAGCACCTTCTTCAGGAACTGACCTGTATAGGAAGCATCCGTCTTTGCAATATCCTCTGGAGTCCCCTCGGCGATGACCCTACCTCCTCTTGCGCCTCCTTCTGGCCCCATGTCAATTATCCAGTCCGCGGTCTTGATGACATCAAGATTATGCTCGATTACAATGACGGTATTACCTGTATCGACCAGCCTTTGAAGCATATCCAGAAGTTTCTTGACATCATCAAAATGCAATCCTGTGGTAGGCTCATCCAGGATATAGACGGTCCTGTCAGTGGAGCGCCGTGAAAGCTCGGTGGCCAATTTGACCCTTTGGGCCTCACCGCCGGACAAAGTGGTGGACGACTGACCAAGCCCGATGTAGCCAAGCCCTACGTCATACAAGGTTTGAAGCTTGCGCTTTATAGAAGGGATATTCTCGAAGAACTCTAGACCTTCTTCTACGGTCATATCCAGTACTTCAGCTATATTCTTATCTTTATAGGTTATTTCCAGGGTTTCACGATTATAACGCTTCCCATGGCATACTTCGCAGGGCACATACACATCGGGAAGGAAATGCATCTCTATGGTGATGAGACCGTCACCTGAACATGCCTCGCACCTGCCTCCACGAACATTGAAACTGAAACGTCCAGCCTGATATCCCCGGGCCCTGGAGGTCTTTGTCTGGGCAAAGAGCTCCCTGATAGGTGTAAAAAGGTTGGTATAGGTCGCTGGATTTGACCGAGGGGTCCTGCCTATTGGGGACTGGTCGATGGTGATGACCTTATCAACATGCTCTATCCCTTTGACATCTGTGAACTTGCCTGGCATTTCCCGGGCCTTGTTCAACCTTCTGGCAAGCACTTTGTTAAGGGTCTCATTGATAAGGGTGCTCTTACCAGAGCCTGATACTCCAGTGACACAGACAAATACCCCCAGAGGAAAGGTCACATCCACATCCTTGAGATTATTCTCCCCTGCGCCATAAAGGGTGAGATGCTCCTTGGCCTTGCGGCGCTTTGCCGGCACCTCTATGCTCATCTTTCCACTTAGATACATACCGGTCAAGGAGCTTACATCTGCCATTATCGCGGCTGGACTGCCTTCAGCAACGATGTCACCGCCGTGTATACCAGCACCTGGTCCCATATCCACCACGTGGTCTGCACTGCATATGGTCTCTTCATCATGCTCGACCACGATCACAGTGTTGCCGATGTCCCTCAGATGCTTTAGGGTATTGATAAGACGGATGTTGTCCCTCTGGTGCAATCCAATGCTTGGCTCATCAAGGATATAGAGCACACCCATAAGACTGGAACCGATATGAGTGGCAAGCCTAATGCGTTGTGCCTCACCACCGGATAGGGTTGCCGCGGACCTGCTAAGTGTGAGATAGTCCAAACCTACATCCATTAGAAAACCAAGTCTTGCCTTTATTTCCTTCAGTATAAGACGGGCTATCGCAAGGTCACGCTCACTGAGCCTGCCCTCAAGGTCGTGGAAGAAATGCGCACATTGCTCCACAGACATACATGTGACATCAATGATATTGCGCCCATCCACCTTTACAGCAAGTGTGGTAGGCTTGAGCCTTTTCCCCTGGCATACAGCACATGGATTAGTACTGATATAGCGCTGCATCTTCTCCTTACTGCCCTCGGCCTCGGAGCTCTCATAGATCTTGGAGATATTCGCAATGACACCCTTGAACCTGCTTGTATGCTTCCAGACGCCACCATCCCTACCAGTATGTACAAAGGGTATTGGCTCATCACTGCCATGGAAAATTATGTGCTGTACCTGTGGAGGCAGCTCACTGAAAGGCACATCCATTGAGAACTTCATATACCGGGCAAGTGATTCAAGGGATTGCATGTAATATCCATCTTTGGTCTTCCCCATCCATGGTTCAATTGCACCCTGGGAAAGGCTCAGGCTTTTGTCAGGCACGATGAGATCGGGGTCAAACAGCATAGAAGTGCCAAGCCCCTGACAATTTGGACATGCGCCCAAGGGACTGTTGAAAGAGAAAGCAGCCGGTTCCATGTCCTCAAAACCTATGCCGCATGTAGAACAGGCCAGTTTCTCGCTGAAGGTGATCTCTTCACCATCGATGACCTGGACAATGAGGGTAGCACCGCTTTTCTCAAGGGCTGTTTCCACAGATTGGGTCAACCTTTCTGTGATGCCATCCTTGACCACAAGCCGGTCCACAAGTATCTCGATATTGTGTTTACCATAACGTTCGATCTCGATATTCTCTATGTTGTCCAAAGAGTGGACCACCCCATCGATACGCACCCGGGTAAAACCATCGGTAAGTAGGTCTGTAAGGAGCTTTCTGTACTCACCCTTCCTTTCCCGTACGACAGGAGCAAGTATGTGTATTTTGGAGCCTGTTGGAAGTTTTAAGATACTGTCAACTATCTGGTCGACACTCTGGGTGGCGATCACCTTATCACATTGAGGGCAATGTCTGATGCCGATCCGTGCAAACAGGAGCCGGAGATAGTCATATATCTCGGTCACAGTGCCTACGGTGGACCTGGGGTTCTTGCTTGTGGTCTTCTGTTCAATAGAGATCGCGGGGGAAAGTCCTTCAATGAACTCCACGTCCGGCTTTTCCATAAGCCCAAGGAATTGCCTTGCATAGGCCGACAGGGATTCCACATATCGTCTCTGTCCTTCCGCATAGATAGTATCAAAAGCAAGTGAGGATTTACCGGAGCCGCTGAGCCCCGTTATTACAATTAACTTGTCCCGGGGTAGTGTCAGATCTATGTTCTTAAGGTTATGCTCCTTTGCACCTTTTATTACAATATTACTCAGGGCCATGGTGTTAGTTCCATTAAAGGATAAGTAGGTAAAGTTTGCGGTAAATTGAGAATATGGATGTCTGCTTAAAGATCGTTCATAGATGGAACTTTAACAAAAGAACTGAGCCTGTGTAGAAAAGAAAAGCCTGCATGTGCGGATGCTATCAGGCAACCCTCAGGAGAAGATCGTTCTGCATAGGAAGTGAATCATGCAGCTACAATTAGAGCCACTTGTAGCTATTGAGCGCGTATGTGTTACCTGATAGCAACATGTAAAAGGAGTTGTTCCTATTTAATTATTTCGGCGTGCCTACTAAAGATAAGTTAACAAACACTCGCCGATGAAATAGACAGATGAAAACTGTGCACACTAAAGCAGACCTTCCAACATGCCTCTGGTCTTATACTATCTGCCCAAGTGCAATCGCCTGCATACGCACACGTTGGCGTCGCTCTGACTTCGACCGGTCCAAGCATCATCAATGACAAAGTTGAAGTGTCGGTCAGAACGCGCGCGAGGACACATCACAGCTTTAACAAATAAGAACATGCACCCGTGAAGGAATAAAATTCCAGACGTCGGTCAGAACGCGCGCGCAGGGACACGTCGCGGCTTTAACAAATAGGCACATGCGCCCACAGGGGATAATTCTTGGTAGCAAAGTTTGTATGTCTACATATTATAGTATTGATAACAAATAAATACTATGATAACTACTATAGGTGAAGCTACATAGGATTGTCAGACTAACTTCAACCATATAAGAGATGAAAGACCCACAACCGGCACACAAAGCACTACGTGCATATGGATGATGATAACATTGGATAAAATGACAGTCGGCTCGCATAAATTTCTGGAGAGAATATGTTATCAAGAAAAGCAGAGGGCTATTTAAAAGCGATAATGGAGATCGAAGCTGAAAAGGGATATGCCCGGATAAAGGATATAGCTACAGTACTTAATGTAAAGGCCCCCAGTGTATCCGAAATGGTAAAAAAGCTCGATAGGACAGGTTATGTGAGATACGTGAAATATGAAAGCATTAATCTCACACCGAAGGGGGCACAGGTTGCAACCGCCACCAAGTCCCGACATGCTATACTAAAGACATTTCTCCGGGACCATATACAAGTTCCTGAAAAGATAGCAGAAAAAGATGCACACATCATCGAGCGTGAACTCAATGATGTGACACTGGAACGAATAGAGGATTTTGTAAGCTCAAAGACCCACAGACACGAAACCAGATGCCGGGATATCTAGATCATTCAGTGCTGTTCTCTGAACTTTCCGGCACGTATACAATTTTCCCATTGGCCAACTTGTAGGCAGTACCAAGTGCCACGCCCGTCCCGCCGCCTATCTGGTCTGTCATGTTCATGATCTCAATGGGCTTCCCATCCTCCTTGATGATTATCTGCATATTGGGCTGCCCGGGATTCTTCACAATGGTCACATCCTCGCCGGTGAGCATCTCCGGGGTATTGTAGGACATGACAAGTGCGACGATAAGGGCTACTGAGAACACCATGGCTATATCGAAGAGGTTAGCTACCCCGGTCATAGGGCTCTGCTCATCCTCATCATCGATAAGTCCGGACCTTCTCTGCCTTTTCATCCGTATCTTCATTCATCGCCCTCCAAGGTATCGATGATATAGTCTA
>CAZBJM010000036.1:0-17002 GCA_964492225.1 uncultured Methanosarcinales archaeon | reverse complement strand
GTACAACCAAATGATAGGCATAAGTATGAAACCATAGTGGTGAATAGAAAATTGAAATACAAGTAACATTAAAACTAACAATGTTTTTTTATACATATTTGTCTCAGTCAAAAGCAAAAAAACAAACAGTGGCAAAATAACTATAAAAAGACCTCTGCAACTTACCTCCCATGTGGAGAAGAGCATCAATCCTGGAGCAATTGAAAAAAACAAAGCAACTCCATATTTGAAGCTGAAGTTAGGAAATAGCCTGCCAGCTAGAACATACGACGTGAATATCGAAATTAATCCAATTAGTATACAATAGATCAAAATGACAATCTCCATTTCAATTCCCGTCATTTGATGCATACCTGATAAAATAAAAGGAACTGCACTAGCATATGAATAGGCAAAAAAACCAAAAACTGAAAGCCAATGAATCCACCACTCAGCACTTCCAAAGGTCGATATAGAATTTGCCAAGGCATGAATGAAAAAAGAATCATAGCCTTTTTCATGAGGAATACTCGGAAGCCTTATTACAAAATTCAAAACTATTAGTAAAAGAAAAAGGAGATATTTCGCACCTTTTGACTTATTTAATTTGAATGTTTTATAATTTGCTTCCTTCATGTACAGCCCTTTTGTCCTTATTGTGATTTATAGCTTTTCGCTTACTTCTTATTTATCCATTTGGACTACTTTTTTTTTGATAAGTAGTAGTTGACAACTTCTTTATACTTATTCCTATAATATTCCCTGATTTCAGGCATATCAATTTTTTTCCTTCGTTGAATAACACTTTTAATATATCCGTACCCATAAGATAAACCAATATAAAATGGGTAGGACATGCAATACTTCATGAACTTCAATGAAACATACAATGGGTGATAGTCTCTGAAATAGTCTGATTCACCCTTGACCCTGTAGCCTTTCCATAAGCCTTCGGCGCTGCTGGTTCTACGGGATTGCTGACCAAGAACATCATCATGCTTTATAGTTTCCCAGCCATTTAAAGTTGCCAGGACATTAGATACTGCATCTGCAGAATAACTAATTGGAAATCCACCTGATTGGAGAAAACATTCCATCCTCCACATTCTTAATCCACCGATGGGAAGATTGTTCCTCCCTTTTTCAAGTGTTGAAAGATTATTTAAATCGTATACTACACTTCCACTTGCAACACCTAACTTACTATTTTGCTCAAAATATAGCATCAGTTTTTCAAAGAACCTTTTTTCAAGGATCATATCGGAATCAATGAGAGATGCATATTTACATTCAATACCTTGATCTTCGCATATTTTTATTGCTTTTTTGAGGGAAAAATCTACGATCCTTGCATAATGAAAACTTAAATCACGTATAGTTCCTTCTCCTTGGATCACTTTTACCCACTTGCATTTACTTTCAAGTTCTTTTAATATCGCATCAGAACCATCTGTGCTTCCATCATTGTATATCAACCATAGCTTTGGAGCAATGCTCTGATTGATGATTGAATCGATCAGACCGGGAAGATTCGATGCTTCATTCTTGCAAGGACTTACAATTAAATAATCTTTATCCATAACAAACCCAACTAAACATGTTTTTCTATTGCATCTACAATGAATTTGACAAGATCTACCTTCTCATTTAACATAGATCCCCTTCTTTTGTTCCATATAGCTTGATTGCCTTCAGTTTCAAGGATAGAAATAGCCTTGACCAGCGCATCATCCTTATTTGTCAATGAATAACACAAGCCATATTTCTTTTCTAGTTCATCAAGGTATCCACGTCTTGTATTTGAAACATATAAAGAAGGAACACCAAGTATTGCAGCTTCTGATACCATGGTTGCCCCTTCACCAATACACATGAGGGAGTAATAAAGAATATTATGGAAGTCGTTTGGATTTATATCCAAACTGTATTCATCTATCAGATCCCAAGTTCTTTCTTCTGGAAATATTATGACCTTGCCATATTCTTCAAGCGCTCTGATGTAATCCTTTAACTCAGTTTCCGAGCTGAATGAAAAACCCTGGGCATTGATATCGTGATGAGAAGAAAGCGCGGATAAACGAAGAATAATATATGATCTTTCTTTGAGCCCATACTTTTTAAGGACAGATGCATCCGGTGTAAAATAATCCGGAGCCAGATATGCCAGTTCAAGATATGAATCAAAACGTATCTGCTTTTTACCAAGATCCGTTGTAAATGACCCTGATGTATAAACCTCATCAGTGAATGGGAGCATCAGGTTTATGGCAAACCCAGCGATCTCAGTATCGATAAATGCTATATGTGGACGTCCCATAAGACGACTTACATGGGCCGAATAGGGAGAACCAAAACTTACAAAAATATCAGGACGATAATTTCTCGATATCCTATACAACCAAAGGTCTATAACTGGAATACCTATGACCTTCTTGATAAAACTTGAATAATATGGACCATATTCAGCTTCAAATCCATGCTCTTCAATGATCCTACGGGTGTTCTCCTTTGCTCTTGCAACTATTTTTACATCGTGACCCTTCTTTTTTAATAAAAGGATCACATTCCTAAATACATTGATATCTTTTGGGTGACTCACATCAAGAAGGATCTTCATTCAGATCAAGCTCCCCTATCTTCTTAGCAGGTACACCTGCCACTATCGTAAATGGTGCAACATCTTTTGTCACAACTGCCCCTGCCCCAACAACTGCCCCTTCTCCAATGGAGACATTAGGTAATATGATCGCTCCTGCACCCAACCATGCATCACACCCGATCGTAACTTTTCCATACACGTTCTTTACGTAGGGAACGATCCTTGATCTGTTTGGAGATGAGGAAGAGACCAATATAACTCCCGACGATATCGAGGCCCGGTCACCTATCTGGATATTGCCCCTATCCTCTAGACGATCGATAACTATTACCCTTTCACCAAGGTATACATCATCCCCAACCTCATATGAGGCAAGTCGGTAAGATCTGACCCTCAGACCATTCGAAGGTAAAAAAGATGCTAAGAACTTAGCAGCTTTTTTCTTTAACTTGTGATAGTGACCCATTATAGCTCCAAATCATATATCAACAGTTCATCATCTTTTGTTCATTGAGCATCAGGAAATGATCGTAAGCCCGCAACAACCTTTTTCAGATCTTTTTCACATAACGTATAGTGGTTTGGTACTGTAAGGATCCGGTCTGCAACAACCTCAGTGTTTGGGCAATCTCCATCATATCCATATTTGACCTTGGCAATATATGGGGTCTGACTGAACAATTTTGTCGTGTCCACATCATTATCCCGCAGATGGTCACATAGTTTATCCCGCATAGCTTTTTCCCTTACCTGAACAGGGAAAAGATAATAGTTACATACAGTATCCTCTTTTTCAAAAGGAAGGATATATGCTGTATTTGCAAGCTCATCCAACAAAGAGCGAGACCTCATTCTCTGAATTTCTACTTTGGCTTGGAATGTTTTCATCTTTTTTACAGTTACGGCCAGGTCTGACCGATTAATTTGTTTCATAGTGAAACTGGTCTTATCCATAAGATCTACTTTACTTTCAACACTCAGACCTATGGGTAAGGCCAAAAGACCAAACCATGGCTTATGATAGAAAAAAGACCTGGCGTACATCACCATCATGTGAACTATCTCATCCATAAAGGTTGGTGACTCAAGAGATAGCATTTCTTTTGAGAAGGAATCTAGGTAACTTTTGTTATTTACCAAAATCATGCCACCTCCGCCGGCAGAAAGGTATTTTGGAAGACTGAATATTGAGAAGTCACCCAATGTACCTGCTTGCTTACCTTTATATTTGCTGAAGATGGAATGAGCGCAATCCTCAATTATAGGAATACCGGCTGCTATATTTTTGATCTCATCCATATCGGCAAGTCTGCCAAAGGTATGGATAACTATCAGTGCTTTTATATCTCCCACCTTATCCCTAAGATCATCAGTATCAAGCGTGTAGTTCTCATCTATATCGATGAACTTTGGGACCATACCTGCATTGATGATAGCATCGAACACCACTGTGCACGAATACAAAGGCACGCCTACCTTGGATCCAGCTGGCAATCCCAAGGACTTTAGTATTAGGCAAATTCCAGAGCGGCTATAGTTTGTGAAGAAGATATCGGGAACATTGAACTGATGTTTTATATCTTCATGATCTGCCTCTTTCCGAAAGAGAACCGCATTTAGCCCTGACAAGAGATCCTTGAAACTATAGTCGATATTAAACCTGGGAATAAGAGATGGATTGAACTTCATGATATCACGAACTTATCCCACGTGTTTCAGCAACATTGGCCCCAGTACTTCGATAACAGGGTCAGGGAGCTTTTTCCACGTATCCTTGATAAATCCAGTTTTGCCTTCATTCCTGTTCTGGGACATCAGCTTTGGCTGGACTGGGTAATAGTAATATGGGATCTTAAAGTTATTTGCTCCCCATTTTGTTTTAAAACTAAGCAAAGTCTCATTGCTAGGTTCGGTCCTGCCAAAATCAAAATATTTGAAACCATTATTGCAGCCCCATTCTATGGACTTCCAATAGAGCAAGTTATTTGGCATGAAGGAGTTATACGCATCATCTGAGGCAATATAGGCCGGCATCACAAGGTCCTTGTAGGTATAGAACAAAAGAGTTGAGACCACATTTCCTTCAAGCTCAGCCACCCAAAGCTTAGCTATACCACTATCACCAAACTTGTCCATTATACTCTTGAAGAACCTAAGGGATGGACTGGGGGAACCATGTTTTTTCCTGGTCTGGACCTTGAGCTTATGATGGATCTTTATGTCATCATCGTTGTTATCTGTGCGAATGGTGACCCCGGAGCGCATCGCCTTATTGACAGCCCATCTGGTCCTGCGGGTATCTAGTTTCTTCCAATTGTCATCTGGATTGGCAGAAAGGTCTACTATACTGGTATAGAAGAATTCATTTTCAACAAGTGAAGCATCCTTTACAACTTCTGGAGGGAGTTTTTCTATCATCTTCATCTCATGGTATTTGCAACCTTTGTCATTTGCAAATGATTGAGATTCTGTTATAAGTTTCAGATATGCATCCGAAGAACTTGCAACCGGTCCACAATAATATGAGAAAGGCAATGATACAAGCCTATTACCTGTAATTGGACTCTTGATCTGGAACTGTGGAAGTATCCCACATACCACTCCGTCTTTTTTTGCCATCATATACTTTGGCTTGAAACCATACTCCTTTGTAAGAATATCTTTCCACTCCAGGCTGTGCCAGACTCCCGCTCGCCTATCCTCCTTGGCAAATGCACGCCATTGGTCTTCATTATCTTTTGATAGATATTCAATATCGATTTTCATAGAATTGTATCCCCTTTCTGATCATCCATAATCTGATAGTACATAGTTTAGAGCCGATCCCAGGATCTGGTCTATTCCAGTTTAACCAAAAGTTCTCCTATATACAATGATCCCAGCCTTCCCCACATTCTTCAAGTTCTGCATGACAAGCTCCTTTGTCCACCCAAAGGCACCATCACACCAGCGATTCGGATGGGCAAGTATGCATATCTGTGCATATTTCTGGCTCTTGACAAGGGCAATTACATCATCTGTGGTCCTTATATTATCACAACTGAGCAGGCTCCCCGAACCCACAGGCACATCAAGGACATCCTTGACACGTATGTTCCTGTCAGCCCAGGTCCTTCCGGTATCGGTAAGGTAGAGCACCTTTGAATAATCAAGGGAGAAATAAGGTTCACCGATGAGCCCAAAATCCCTGAAATCGTGGTCTGCCCATAGATCGCGATTAGACCAGGAAGCCAGGGGATTGCCATGCATACAGGCTGTTGTGACATCTGCATACTTGCGCAGGTCTGCAAGCTCCTTGCCGAATATCTCCAAGGCCAGCTTGCTGTCGCCCGATGCTTTGTCCATGACCTCATAATGGAAGCCTACCTCATGGCCCATATCTGCCACTTCACGGATAGCCTCTGGGATAAAGACATCAGGCATATGTCTGAAGTAATAGGTGGACCGTATCCCCATGTCGTGCTCAAGGCGAGCCATTGCAAGATTGCGACCTATATCGCGATCAACATCATGGCGCAGGATGACACAGCGCTTGATAGGAGAGAGCAAATGGTCATGCACAGCTACACAAGGGTAGCCTGCAGAGAGAATGGCTTCTAAAAGTTCCCGATATTTTGATAAAGTGAAATCACGCGGCATAGATATACCTTTTTCACACATTATATAGATCAATTTATAAATATTCTTGCGCTACGAGCAAGTGTGGTAATTATATATCTTTAATACTATATATACAGGCTGGATATCATAACCCAAGCAAAATATGTCGTGTTCCTGTCATTAGTATTATATTCAGGTTAATACTTATAGCACACACGTATAGGAAGATCACAAATGCAGGATGAAAAAAAGAACATTATTCTAATACTCATAGTGCTCGCGCTTTTCACAGGGGCGACCATTGAACTTAGTGAGGGGTCTACCGTCATTGGTCTGATATTGTTCCTCGTAGCAATAGGACTTATAACAAGGATCAAGCTGACCGGAGAGCACTCGGCTTTGAAGAACTCAAAGACCTACCTGGCTAGCGGGCTCTTTATAATGGGTGCTGTCGGTATTTTCAACATTGCCACCAAAAGTGGTATAGGCACCCTTGACTCCATGACCTTCCTCATAGGCGCATCACTCTTCGCAATGGGCACGGCCAGAAAGGATATGAAGCAACTGGGGGAGTTCGGACTCTACATTACAGCAACCTTTACAGCCTTCTATCTCATATTCTATACATTCTTCGCAATGCTCAATATAGATTTCTTGCATCTGTTCGACCACTATTTCGTACTTACACCTACGGTTGCCCTGCTAAAGATCACACATATCCCTGTAGAGATAGTTGCCATTGAGACCATCACAATCCAAGGCCTTACAGAAACAATGACCATACTCATTGGAGGACCATGCTCTGGCCTCTACTCCATGTTCCTGTTGGTAGGTATCGTACTGGCCTACTCCCGCATGGAGAAGATACCACGTAAAAAGTCTCTCATGATCCTTCTCTTTGCAATAGGTGTTGCATATGTTGCAAACCTTGCAAGGGTATTCACGCTCTATGTAGTAGCATATATGTATGGAATGGATACCATGATGATCTTCCACACCCACCTTGGATGGATCCTCTTTGCAGGTACGGCTGGACTCATTATGTACATCATGAACCGCACCGACCTGCTCAGGAAATGATGTCTTCAAATATACCCTGCGGTCTGGGTCAAAAGGACCGCAGGATAGATGAGGTCGCATCCTACGTTTGATGCTATTTGTTCCTATAAGACCACAATGACAAGCGGTTTTGCCCACATCTCTGTGCAATATGGTCAACTGAACGTATCACAAAACAGCACATGCATCAGAACAAATAAAATGTGCCAGACCCGCAAATGTGCCAGGAGGCAAAGAGCCTCCTTAGCACATCATGCGGATAGAGCTACTGACTGGTCACATTGACCGCTCACGTATTAAGCAACATTTTAAGGTCCTTATCAGTGAGGTCATAGTGGAAGAAATCCGCATAGAACTCACGGGTAAGCTTCTCAATGTCCATATCAGCAAAGAGTTCTGGATATAGTACCTTTGCGGTCCAGGCAGTCCCTATGATAAGATGTGGGCCTTGCGGACGATCGATCCAGCAATAGGGATTCATTGGTGAAAGGTATACACGTTTGTTCTTGACGGCACTCATGTCTGACCAGAGGGGGTCTGAATACACCGTTGCATAGAACTGAGGGCTGGATGTGAGAATTACATCGGGTTTCCAGCTCATGACCTGTTCAATGGATACTGGTGTATTGCCAGCCCCAGGTGTAAGTGGACAGTCTGCAACATTTATGGCACCGCATATATCAATGACCTGAGAATGTTGAGAACCGGATGGGTCTGTCATCAAACCTTTGGAACCTTCAGCATAATATACCCTTACTCTTTTTTCTGGCGGTATGTCGGATACCTTGCTCTTTATATCGCTAAGGATCGCCGTTCTGAAACGGATAAGATCGGCCGCCTTCTCTCTGGCATCCAGGAGCTTGCCTACGTACTCGATAGTAGGATCAGACCTTTCAACAAAAACAATTGATTCATCAATGGCCACCACAGGTATATTCCCAAACATTTCCTGACGACGCTCCACAGCATCGCCTTGCCTGTCCGTTGTGTAACCTTCAATGACAATATCCGGAGCAAGCTTACTTATTGTTTCATAGCTTCCAGTCTGGGTCCCATACCATCCCCCCATCACAGGAAGGGACAGATACCTTTCATCCATAAGAGTATGGTTGAACTTATTGACAAAATTCCAGCCAGCCAGCTTTTCAGGGGCGAGCATGTATATAAGGATCGTAGAAGGAGGAGATGTAGCATACACTTTTGTGATGTTCTTTGGAACGCTCAGCTCCCTTCCCTGCATATCCTTTATCATCATTGTGCCTGTGTCCTGCACAGGGGTCTCATTTTGTGCCTGCTCCATGCAACCGCACGTGGTGATGGCCAGAAGAAGGACAAGCACATAGAGTATCGAGTATTTTTTTATATTCATGATAGTACCTGCAAAATTTGAATGCATAATGCATTGTGTTCAACAAAACATAATGCTATAAAAAGCTGATGCTGTACTATAACACATAACCGATACCAATATATACATGAATAATAATCAACAACACCGTTGTGTATATCAAAACATAACGAGATATGACACAATGACATATTGACAATTGTGGCAGTTCCCCCTTGCAGTCTAACAGAGAGCTAGTATATAAAAAAATATGCGCAAGCTAAGAAAATGCACCACAGGGGAAGATGAACACAATACTACAATTGGTGGTTGAAATGTATAAGAAAATATTCAAAAGCGAAACATTAGTAATACTTGCTCTGTTGCTTACACTGACATTAATGCAGAATGCAACAGCAGCGCCTGTAGAAGTAAGAGGTATGCTATACGATACAGGCAGTACCGCATCTGAAAACATCTCCTGGGACTTCAGGACCTTCACTGGATTCATCTATCCAATAAACAAGTATCAAATGTTCAACAAATCAGCTGGTGAAAGACTTTATTTTGTTGATAATGGAGGAAATCCTGCCATCGGAAAAAATAACCCAACTGCCTGCACCATTGATAAAGGTGAACTGGTCTACAGTGTAAAGCAATATTCCGATAACTATAAGGTATATTCTGAAGAAACAGGTATCAGCAAGGTCAAATCCTATTATACGATCCCTTTGTTTGGAAAGACCTATTGCGCCATTGATAATGATGCCACCCATCTTGGAAGGATAATCTATAACAAGAGGAGCAGTGATGATCGTCGTGTATTCAAAGAAGGAGAGACATGGGACATTGCAGGTGGTTACAGTCTGCGGCTTGTGGCAGTGGACACTGAAGGTAAAAAGTGCTATTTGACCCTTAACAAGAACGGAAAAGAGATCGATTCCGGCGTGATATCCACTGATAAGACCAACAATGACAAGATATTCACAGCCAATGCGACTTTTGGAGATGGAGCTGAACACACCTATTTTGTCACTTTTGTAGACTCGGTGTTCTCGGGACAAACTGATAATTTTGCTGTGTTAAAATATACCTGGCTTCTGGACAAGGACAAGACCTTCGAGGTAAGATCAGGCGATGAGTATGGACTCTTTGAAGTGAGTGAAGCAAGTGCAAATAATCTAAAGCTGACAAATAAGAATACTATCAAGCTGAATATTGATGGGATCACATATTTTACAGATGATTGGTATTTCAAGACGTCTGACATCAAAAAAGGATCAAATGGTGGATACATTATCTATCCAGCCATGCAACTGAATGTCACAGAGCCTCAAAATACGGCTCAGCCGGCTGCAGCTCCCCAGAAAAGCAATGAACAGGCAATGAAGAATACCACCACAGAGATTACAACTAACTCATCTGTATTGCCTGAAGGTGCTAGTGGAACGCCAAAGCCCGTACCTGCGGCAACCGGGTCCGCTGTCGAAGCTAGCAAGGCGCCTGCCCAGAGCTCCAATATTGGAACTCCAAAAGAACCATCTGCAGTGAAGGCTCCTGGATTTACTGGCATCACGACCATATGTATGATGCTAGTGCTTGGCCTCTTTATCCGCAGATCTGAATAAGCCCTGTTTTGCCTTGCTTTCTGGCAAGGCATCCTTTTCAGAGGAGACGGCCCCTGACAAAAGCGTATATTGCCTCAGCTATATCTGTGGGACAACAGCTTTCTATCCCCTGAAAACCAGGAGAAGAGTTCGCTTCACAGACCTTGAAGTGGTCACCATCGAAAAGCAGGTCGATACCAGCAATGTCCAGACCGAAGATACGGGCTGTTTCAATGGCAAGCCATTCAATTTCAGGGGTCATAGCATATTCTTTGACCCTAGCGCCTGTTGAGAAATTGGCTTTGAAGTTCCCATCCCTGGAAGTCCTTTCGATGCATGCTATGGGCTTCCCGCCAAGCACAAAGACCCTGAGGTCCCGGCCTTTACTTGTCTGGATGAATTCCTGCAATACCAGATTAAGGGTTGGGTCCGTTGAATGGATAAGGGTCATCAGGTCGTTGAAAGAAGCCTTGTCCTCTGAAAGGTATACACCCTTACCTCGGGACCCTGATATTGTTTTGACCACAAGGGGAAAACCAATGCAACGCTCCACAAGATCTACATTCACAGGATATTTCGCAAGCATTGTCCTGGGTACTGGAATATTGTTCCCGGCGAGGATCTGCTGAGAGTATAGTTTATCCCTTACAGTATCGATACTTTCGGCTGAATTGAATGTACGGACACCCATTCTCTCCAGATGTCTGATGACCGCCATCCCAAAATAAGTGGTCCCCGAACCTGTGCGTGGTAACAGGAAGTCTGGCAGGGCAACAAGCTTACTATCCAATAATATGCTCTTGCGGTCATCCCTTGTTACTATCAGGTCGATCTGTTCGGGCCTGACCACCAGTAGTTCGATGTTCAACTTAGCTGCTGTCTCGATCAAACGATGTATCTCATAGGCATCTGGCCACAGGTCTTTCTGGGCATATTTATAAAGGATCCATCCCCTCATCCGGTCAACCTCTGTTGGTCCTTACCTATATTGCATTATTAGTATATTATATTGTTCGAGATGAATAGAAAATAGCAGGAGTTTGTCTAATTAGTTCATATTTCCTCCATTTCTGATCAGTTAACAATAAACGCGTGCTACATCTATAACGAAAGACGCGCTTGCACCTTTCTAATAAAAGATGCGGCACCTTTTTGCAGTCCAACCCCGGCTCCCCGCCAGTCGCGCGCGTTTTTCCCGAGGGCGGACAGTATATAGGAATTTATGTGAAAAATGGAGTATTCTTTAAAAAAAGCGATAAGGATATAAAGTGAATTTCTGATTCGATAACCTCATATCCATATTTATCATCTGACGCAACTGTAATAAATCAGGACCTTGTTTGATTAAAGCATGACCATGATCTTTCCCCTTGAATACAAACGTGTGGGATTCACGCGTCCTGTCCACGAAGATGATGACAGACGTATCTATTTCCTTTCTGAGTACATGATAGAAGAGAGACCAGCTTCGGATGGTCCCTCATATACCCTTTACAAGGTTGAAAAATCAGGGGACCAACTCCTTAGGGACGTTAGTTCATTGGTGAAAATAGCCAGTGATGAAGAGGTCATAAGATATGACAGAGAACTGAATATAAAGGACCGTGCCCTGCTCATCAGAACAGCACAAAGCCTGTGCACAGAAAAGGTCAATACGGTCATATTCACAGGCATTGACAAACATATCACCTTTGTGCACAGACCTGACGTGCATGCTATAATGAATATAGAGATAGTAGATATCGTGCCCCCGGAACCATCATGGCTTGCCAGTGTTGTCAGGCGCCTTGAAGCAAGTGGTATATTTGGAGACCTCACCATCGAGTTCACAGAGAAGCTTAAGGACCTGAGGCAATTCGAAGGTGAAAGGACTGTGTTCCCTTGCTCTTCGTCGGGATTGAAGGGAAAATGTCTGGATTCGGACATTATCACAGAGGATGGCTACACCCTTGTGGGCTGCGAGATATCAAGGAGCCTGTTTGGATCAAGATTTCCTGGCATTGCATACAATTTTATCAATATATGTCCTTTCAAGTCGGATATATTCAAGCCTGAAAGACCTTTCATTACACGATGTTGTCGTGCTGAGCACTCGGGGATCATGACCATTGACAATGTTAGAGGAGCTGTGGTCCACTGGGGTGCATCAGAATTCTTTGTAGCCAATGCGGTGTGGGACCTTGTTAAGGAATTGCGTAAAAACGAGAATGCTGCCCAGGTGAACATATGAAAATAGCAATAGTAGAAGGGGACGGGATAGGAAAAGAGGTGATACCCGCGGCAATAGCAGTATTGGATGCCCTGGGTATTGGAACTGAGAAGGTATATGTCGAGCTTGGATATGGTAAATGGGAAAGGACGGGGCATGCCATCAATGATGAGGACATACACACGATGAAAAGCTGTGACTGTATCCTTTTTGGAGCTATCACGACACCCCCTGACCCATCTTACAAAAGCGTGCTCCTTACCATAAGGAAAGAACTTGATATGTACGCCAATATCAGGCCAATAAGACCCTTGCCTTCAGTATACGGCATATCAAGGCGGCATGATTTCAATTTTGTTATCGTGCGTGAGAATACCGAGGGGCTCTACAGTGGTATTGAGGAGATAGGGCAGGATGTTTCATGGACTAAAAGGATGATCACCCGCAAGGGATGCACGAGGATCGCCGAATATGCATGTGAACTGGCAAAAAGTAGGAAGAATCGTCTAGTGATAGTACACAAGTCCAATGTCATGAAATCCGATAAACTGTTCCTTGACGTTTGCCGAGAAATTGCAACATTGCACAGAGTTGAACATAGCGACGAACTTGTGGACGCAATGGCCTATAAGCTACTAAGGTCACCTGAAAGATACGATGTTGTGGTCACAACCAACCTCTTTGGTGATATCCTCAGCGATATGTCAGGAGCGCTGGTTGGTAGCCTGGGTCTCTTACCAAGTGCCAACATAGGCACACGATATGCATTCTTTGAACCGGTGCATGGAAGTGCCCCAGACATTGCAGGAAAGGGTATAGCAAATCCAATTGCAGCCATACTAAGCCTTAAGATGATGTTGGATTGGCTCGGGAAGACAACTGAGGCCACACTTGTGGAGAATGCAGTTGACTCTGTCCTCAGGGCAGGTATCACCACCCCGGACATGGGGGGGACATGCAACACAGCAGACATGACAAAAGCTATAATTGAACACATCGGATATCGATGATGTACACACCCACTTACCAATATGGTCTTGTTTGACTGGCCATGTAGTGCCAGTCATCCAATACCTGGACCCCGTGCCAAAACATACATCGGGGCCCTTTTTATTTAGCCGTGGCCCTTAGAAGCTATCCAAGGTCACCACTATGTTTCACTTTCTCACGATCTTATCGAACAGAGCTACATGGTCCTGGGGCCTTCCAAGAAAGCCGAGTTTGGATATATCGTTCACAAGCTCGTACATATCCTTACCCGAGTAAAGACCAAGCTCAGGATGATCGGTCACAGCCATGAAGCGAATTGGAGGCAACTTCTTGTATTTTGGGTTGGGTATGAACCCATCCTTGAGCATATAATAGGCCCCGCCGGCAGAGTCACGGATAGGGTCATAGACCGATGAAAAATCCCTGTATACCCAATTTGCCATCTTGAGGGTCTCTGTATCAGAGTTTATAGTAATGTGCCCGTAACCCGGAGGAATGAGCACACAGTCCCCTGCCTTAGCATAATATACAATGACATCGCATATCCGGTCACCATCCTGCTTCTGCAGAAGATATGTAGCCTTGCCCTCAAGCACCTGATAGACCTCTGTATATGATAGTTTGGTGCCAGGCACAAGCGGATGATAGTGTCCTGCTGTCTTCACATATTCCCTGCCCAGCATCCCAGGAGGGATTATAGTTATGTCATAGCGCAAAGAGTGTTTATTGATGATGGCATGTTCTTCCTCGGTCCTGTAGAGGTCACGGTACATGTAATAGAGTTCGATATCAGCTGCTGAGCTGAGCGCGTCACGGTCATAGAGCACTTCATCCATATCGTGCAGCATTCGGATATCAGGAAGCCTTATATTTCCATAAAAGTCCAGTTCTTTTTCCATATTTACTCACCCTCATAGATCAAAGACCAATTATTCCAATGAATAAATATCATGTTCAAGTTATTTTAATCTTGGCTTAAAAGTTGATTGCGGATACGTTCAGCCATTTTTCTATCTATTCCCCGGATCGCGGTAAGAGCCTCAATGGATGCAGACCTGATATTGTCCACACATGCGAAATGTTCAATGAGTAGCTTTTTCCTTGCTGGTCCGATACCTGGTATTGCATCAAGTTCGGAATGTGTCAGAGTTGCCGACCTTCTCCTGCGGTGAGCTGAAATTGCAGATCGATGGGCCTCATCCCTGATATTCATCAATAAACGAAGGGCTGCAGAACTTTCAGGGAGTATTATCACTTCACCGGAAGAGGTAATTACATGTTCGAAACGTTCTGCAAGACCCACTAGTGGTATCTCAAGACCAAGAGCCTTCAGGGAAGATATGGCTGCACCCACCTGCCCATGACCTCCGTCAATAAGGATAAGGTCCGGAAAGGGCGTATCCTCTTTTATCAGGCGGGTGTACCTGCGAGTTACGACCTCGGCCATCATCGCAAAATCATCAATGCCTTCCACGGTCCTGATATTGTGCTGACGGTACTTACTATTCTGTGCTACCCCATCCTCAAATACTACCATGGAGCCCACTGGATTACTCCCAGAGATATTGGAAATATCAAAGCCTTCTATATGCCTGGGCAATCTTTCCAGAGATAATATATCCCGTAATTCTTCAAGGGCAGCCTGTGAAACCTCAGAGGGGGACCTTGTAAGCAGGGCCACCTTCATGCACATTTCCGCATTACGGATAGCCATATCGAGAAGTTTCTTCTTTTCACCTTTTTGCGGCAGGTTCAATTTCACATCCCTGCCAGACCTTTCACTAAGCCAGGCCATGATCAGCTCCTTGTCGGGTATATCATGCTGCACAAGTATCTCTGGAGGGATGGGAGAATCCTGATAGTACTGTTTAATGAAGGTTGAGAGTGCCTCGGGTATGTCCTGTGAACCTTCAATGCCAAGGAGAGAGAAATCAGCCTTTCCTACCATACTCCCGTTCCTTATATAGAATATCTGCAACATGACCAAAGCTTTATCCTTATCACTGGATACTGCTGCAATGACATCCCTGTCATCGGTACCTGAGGCTGTGATCTGTTGCCGACCCAGGCATTGGAGTCCTTTGATCTGGTCCCGTATCAATGCTGCTGCTTCATAGTCCTGCTGCTGTGCACATACATGCATCTTCTCTTCGAGTTGCCTCAATAGAAAGGTAGTATCGCCCTTAAGAAAACGCACAGCCTCCATTACACGAGTACGATATAGCTCTTCACTGACATTGCCTTTACAAGGTGCTGTACACAATCCTATGTGATAGTTCAAACATGGTCTACCCTTGCTTGATAAAGACCGCTTACACCGACGCAATTGGAAAATACCGGTCATGAGCTCAAGGGTACTACGAATGTCCCCGGTGTTGGTATACGGACCAAAGTACAAGGCATTGTCCATCAGACGCCTGCGTGTTAGGAATATACGAGGAAAGTGTTCATTGAGAGTGACCTTGACGTAGGGATAGCGCTTATCATCCTTGAGCTGTACATTGTATCTGGGCCGGTATTTTTTGATAAGGTTCGCCTCAAGTACAAGCGCATCGATCTCATTGTCCGTTAGGATAATATCGATGTCATCTATCTGCTTCACCAGTACCCGGGTCTTTTGACTATGGGATGAAGGAGAATGGAAGTAAGAAGCTACCCTTTTTGAAAGGGAGATTGCCTTGCCCACATAGATGACCTCCCCGGATATATCTTTCATCAAATATACACCAGGAGAATCTGGGATGAGATCCAGGTCCGGAACCATGTTCTTTTGTCCCTGAACTTATATTTCTGCTGCTGTGAACTTATTATCGATGAAACGAGGAAGGGTCATGTTCATTATAGTTTCTAGGTTCACGATGTCTGCCCTATTATATTCAATTAGTAGTTCAAGGGCTTCCTGGTCACCTTTTTCATACTGTTTCCACAAGCGTACAGCATCAAAACCACTGATGCCTGCAACATCGCAACTTCTGGTGATACCAAGGTCGACCTCAATCTTTTTAAGTCCACCTGTCATGCAGATCCTCCTTAAAGGGTACATCAGGTCTGCATGGAGCTTGTTCAGGTCGGTCTGGGGGAACTCACGTTTGATAAATGGCAGATCGAACCTTGCCCCATTGAAAGTGACCAAGAAGTCATACTTTTCAAACTCCTCCACTATATCATCAAGGTCGATACCACGGACAAAGGTTTGAGTATTCTTTCCGTCATATATACCTGCAACAGTGATATGGGAATGGACGGGAGAAAGACCTGTTGTCTCAATATCCACATAGGCTACCTTCTTACTGAACTCCGGAAAAGCACGCCAATGTTCAGTCCCTGGAAGTGAGCGGGCAAAGAACTTACAGTCATGGGACATGAGTCGTTCCCTCGATTCCTCTATCCCGGGAATTATCAATTCCATCTTGGAACGGGAGATATTGAGTTCATTCTTTCGGTCCATGAACTCATCCCAGGTCCTTATGCCACTCGCCCATATCTTTTTCTCCACGGCTGCCCCGACACGGGGAATATGTATATACGTACTGGTAAGCATTTATGTCCCTATACCCTATATTTCTAATATGATCCCACTGGAAACCTACATATTACATCATTCTTTATAAGACATACCCCAAAAACTGACC
>CAZBJM010000035.1:2842-17562 GCA_964492225.1 uncultured Methanosarcinales archaeon | reverse complement strand
TCTGATCAGACAAACTCACGCTAAATACCTCTTTTGACAGTCAATCTTAAAAATAGAGAACACGTATGATAGAACATGGATGAGATAAGACTGGTCCACACCGGTGACACACATCTGGGCTACCGCCAGTACCATAGTGAAGTGCGCCGACAGGACCTTATCGATGCCTTCTCGAAGGTAATAGAGGATGCCATCGAAATGCGTGTTGATGCGGTCATTCACGCAGGGGACCTTTTCGATTCACGCAATCCGGGCCTGGATGATATACTGCAGACCATGGAGCTATTTTCCAGACTGAAGGAGGCAGGCATACCCCTGCTTGCAATTGTGGGAAACCATGAGAGCAAGCAGAGCACCCAGTGGCTTGACCTCTATGAGGGCATGGGTCTTGCGGTACGCCTTGGAAGCCTTCCATATACTCTAAAAGACATATCCATCTATGGTATAGACCACGTGCCACGTTCACGTATCCCACAATTTGATTACACGGCATTCGACAGCAATACAGCATCTAAGTTCAATGTACTTGTCATGCATCAGATGATGAAACCCTTTGCTTTTGGAGAATGGGATGTGCAGGATGTCCTAAGGTCCCTACCATTTACAGTGCATGCAGTATTGCTTGGAGATAACCATAAACACGAAATAATCCAATTGGATGGAACATGGGTCACCTATTGTGGCAGTACTGAGCGTAACAGTGCCAGCGAAATTGAGCCTCGTTCATACAATATTGTGACAGTGAGCAATAGAGGCCTTGAAATAAGTAAAAGGGTCATATCAACAAGGGATTTTGTGTTCATACCCGTGATGCTCAGCGAGGAAGAAGAAGCATACGAAAGCATATTCTCAGCAATAAAGGAACGCGACATCGAAGGAAAGGTAGTATTCGTCAATATCTCAGGCGATCCAAAGATAAAGATAAAGTTCAGCGAGATAGAGCAGTTCCTGCTTTCCAGAAATGCACTGATACCTGGCATCAAGGACCTTAGGACTGGAGAGATATCAATAGAGGACCCTTCACTATCATTCTATTTCACAGATCCGGACGAGGCGGTCAAAGAGGAGCTCAGGACCATGCATCTTACACCAGGAGGTATCATGCTGGATGAGATGATAAGGGACCCGAGGATAGTTAAAAGCAGGATAGAGAACGAAGCGGAGGAAAAGCTCGGAGAGTTGCTTGATAAGATGGATTTCAATAGCAATATAGAGATTACCAGGACCCATGAGAGGGCTGAGGATAGTAACGTAACGGAAGACCATCTTGAAACCACAACCGCAGATATACCACCTGTGCCTGAACCCATGACCGATGAGAAAGTATCTGAGACCATCATGGAAAGTGCAGATGTATACAAAGCAGTCTCCCCCGAGGGACCACATGAAGCTGAAGAGCACAAGCTGAAGGGTCATTTCAAGCCACGTCAGTATAACCTTGGTGATTACCTATGATGATCAAAAGACTGAAGATCGAGAACATTAGAAGCTACCAGGAACTTGACATCTCTTTTCAGCAAGGGGTCACTGTTGTTTCAGGCATGAACGGAAGTGGTAAATCCAGCCTCCTGGAAGCATGCTTCATCTGTCTTTTTGGAAGTAAGACCTTGGATAAGGACTTTGTTATCTCGGATATCATCAGGAAGGGAGCAAAGAAAGCCTCCATAATGCTTGAATTTGACCAGGGGAGCCATAATTACACATTGGAACAGATATTCAAGAACGATCCTGAAAAGGGACGTGCTTCAAACACCAGCGCTATCCTTCGAAGAGATGGTGAAATAATATCAGACCAAACGACACACACCTATGATACTGTACGCAGTATTCTGAGCATGGATGAGGAGGCTTACAGGAATTGTGTCTATATCCGTCAGGGTGAGATCGATATACTGATAAATGCCAAACCCAAGGACAGGCAAAAGATGATAGATGACCTGCTACAGCTTGGGAAACTGGAGGATTACAGAGAAAGGGCATCTGGTGCACGCATAGGGGTAGGGCGACATCAGAAGGATACAGCCACCCGTATCAATGAAACAAGCCAAACTATCAAAGCTCTAGAAGATACTGCACCCTATGAGCAAATAACACAACTGCATACCCAGCGCGAGCAACTTGAAAAAGAGATAGCTGTGCTGGATGAGAAAAAGGACCGTGCCTTAAAAGGTAGAGAGGAGACCGCAAAAAAGATCGCCGATTTCAGAGAACTGACTGAAACGAGCAATACAGTGGTGTCCCAGATAAAAGAGACAGATACGAACAAAGATAGGACATATGCCCAGATAGAGGCAATTGAGAAGGATATAATAACTGCAAGGAATGCACAGGATGCAACCCGCGAAAAAATAAAGGAGATAGGCTCTGCTTTTTCATTTGATGAGGGAGAAATAGAAAAGATAATAACTGCAACCGAGAACAAAGAACGTACTCTAAGAGATGGAAAAAGCAATATAATCAAAAACAAGGCAGTGCTTGGAAAAGAGCAGCTTGCACTGGACAAGAACCTGGCCGAGAACAAAAAACGATCCCTTGAGCTTGAGAGCTCAGCTTCCCAGTATAATGGGAAGATAGGGGAAATTGGTGCAGAAATAGAAAAGGCAGGCCACAGGATCGTACAACTGGAGGAAAAAAAAGGTTCTTTGCACTCAAAGCTTGCACCTCTGGGCATGACACCGGAAAAACTGGAAAATATAGAAGAGATATCAGACCTTGTGGCAGGTCAGCAAAAAAAGCTGCATGGTGAGGAAAAGGAACTGGAGGCTAAACTCACAGAGTTACAGGCACGCATATCCAGGTCCGCGGCACTTCTGAGCAATGGAATATGTCCCACTTGTATGCAAGACCTCAAAGGCTCATGCATAGAAGACATGACCGACCAGGATATCAAAGCAGCAGAAAAGCTCCAAAAGGACATAGATGCACTGAAAAAGAAACAGGATGGGCTGGATGCTAAGATGGTGCAGGTAAAGGATGTCAAGGCATATAAGAAAGAGATCGAGACATGTGATGCTGAATTAAAGACGGTGCATGAAAAAATAATTGCTTCTGAGCTGAGAATAACTGAATACCGTTCAATGCTCGATGAGTTGGAAAGAAAGAGAAAGGAGCTTACTGAAAGCCGCCAGCATATTGAGGAAGAGAAAAAAGGGTCGCTGGAAAATGTAAAAGTACTTGGACAAGAATTGGAAGAGGCAGAGAAGGCACATGCTGAATGTATGAAGGTACTGGAGGCGGCAAAAAAGGTGCGTGAAGGCATTCTTGCAATCGACAGGAAAAAAGCAGAGACTGCACAGATGGAAGAGAGACTGTCGGGACTTCGGGAAAAGATACAGATGCTTGACGCTCAGATAGCTGATAAAAAAGGATCCCTCAGCGATGTGCAAGCAAAACTTGGGGGCTACGATATCAAAGAACTTGAGCTCAACCATGGAAGATACGATAGTGCTTTTGAAGCGATAGCAGCTGATATAGCAGGATCCTACAAAGGAAAGGAAGAGATATCGAAACAAATAGGGAGGATAGAAAGTGAACTGAAGCACCTTGATGGACTAAGGAGCGAACACAAGCGTCTGAACAACAAGGCGAGATATCTCAATGCTATCTACAAAGATGCCGAAGAGCTTGAAGCCATGTATATGCGTATCAGGTCACAGTTGCGCTCAAATAACATAGGTGCCCTCGATGCTTTTATCAATGAGATATTCACTTTCATGTACACTAACAATGCTTATTCCCATGTGAGACTGGATGCCGATTACAACCTGACGGTATTTGAGAAGGATGGTGGCTCCCTCGAACCAAAACTGCTAAGTGGAGGAGAAAGGGCTTTGTTCAACCTGGTATTGAGGTGTGCCATCTATCGTCTGCTCTCCCTTGGTGTGACCGGTAGAAAAACGGGACTTCCGCCGCTTATCATGGATGAACCTACGGTATTCCTTGATAGGGGGCACGTGAACCAGCTGATCAGGCTCATTGACATGATGCGTGATATCGGCGTGGGACAGATACTTGTGGTATCCCATGATGAGTCATTGATAGATTCAGCAGACCACGTGTTCATTGTAGAAAAGGACCCTGTGACGAATAGTTCATATATCAGTGCAAAATGAGGAACTCACAATAAGATAGGGATAAATGGGATCGAAAGCAACCATAACATATATTATACTTTTAACCATATAATATATCATGTTTTTGAAAATGAGGGAATGAATATGAGAGGCTTTGCATGAGCGAAAATAGAGACTTTATGATAGAAAGACTTGAGCGGCAGTTGAAAGAAAAAGATGCAGAACTGAACGATATAAAAAGCACCTTGCGGGATTCCATCCTAAGGGAGATACGTACTGATCTAAAGAGTGATTTCGATATAAATAATCGCATCATCAGCCTTGAGCATAAGATCCAGGCACTCACAAGTAACCTTAATGGTGTTATGGACGAGCTCCTTGACCAGAAATCCATGATAAGGTCCCTGAGCGAGCTTGCCATACCAAAGCAAAAGAAAGAAGAAGTGAAGGGGCCTGCGACCATTGGGACAATAGTTGAGAAGGCATTGGATAAAAGTTCAGCGTATACTGAAAGACCTCAAGAGCCTATGAGGAACTACCCTGCGTCGCCCACACCAACAAATGCACGAAATTATGCCCATCCACAAGCAACTGCAAACAGGAGCAACGTATCGGTGAGATCTGTGCCGGGGGCCGGAGCTGAGCAATATGCACCAAGAGCAACAGAGACACGCATGCTTGTAAGGGATGACGATACAAGGACAGAGCCTGTTCAGATAAGGAAACCTGAAAAGGAGACTGAATACATTATTGCCGAAACCGATGAAGATCGCCATAAAAGGGGAACCTATAATGCACAACGCACATCAGGGGAATATATAATCGCTGATGAAAAAAAGGATTCAAGATATAGGAAGGGCAATGAAGAATATGAAGTAGAAGAGCGCGACCATGAAGATGCTGTGATAACCATTACCCGCAGAAGATGAATCCATAAAAAAGGAGAAGCACGTGCACATAAAGGAGATCGAGTTCATTAATTTTAAGTCCTTTGGGAAAAAGGTGAAGATACCTTTTTACGAGGGGTTTACCACCATATCCGGACCTAATGGTAGTGGTAAATCAAATATAATCGACGGTATCCTTTTTGTGCTTGGTCTTTCCAGTTCACGCACCATGAGGGCTGAAAAGCTTACGGACCTGATATATAATGGAGAGAGTGCAAAGAAACCGGATTTTGCACAGGTCACGATCAAATTCGATAACTCCGATCATAAGATCCCGGTTGCAAGCGATGAAGTATCCATTACAAGAAAGATACGTGAGACCGATACCGGCTATTATAGCTATTTCTATTTCAATGGAAAGGCAGTAAGCCTCAATGATATACATACACAGCTGGCAAAGGCAGGTGTGACCCCTGAAGGTTATAATGTAGTGATGCAGGGAGATGTCACCCGTATAATCAATATGACGCCGGGGGAAAGGCGCAAGATCATAGATGAGATAGCAGGCGTCTCTGAATTCGAAAGCAAAAAAGAACGCGCTTTGAACGAACTGGAGATCGTGCGTGAAAGGGTAGAACGGGTAGATATAATCATAGAAGAGGTCGGCCAGCAACTTGCTAAGCTTAGGGATGAAAGGGACCAGGCTTTGAAATACCAGGCACTGAAGGCCGAGAAGATGAAATTTGAGGGCTTTGTGCTCCTTGCGAAGCTAAAGGATGCAAGGAGCGAACTTGCTTCGGTCATAGCAGATATAGCAGGCAAAGAAGGATTAATTGAAGGCCTCTCGATAGCACTTGCTGAGAAACAAAGTCGTGCGGATGAACTTGAGAAAGAGCTGGAAGAGCTGACCGGGTGCATACAGAAGACCGGTGAGGATGAACAGATCCAGATAAAGAAGGACATTGAAGGGATAAGGGGTGAGATATCCAGATGTGTGGGCAGTATCGAACTTGCAGATAATGAGGTCGAGGACATAGAGGCAAGAAGAAGGAAGGTCTTTGTGGAAATAGATGAGCTGAAAGGTAAGATAGGCACGCTGGATACAAAGATCACCGAAGAGATGGGGCGCAAGGAGTCCATACAAAATGAAATGGCAGAGCGTAGGACCCAGAGGATGGTCCTGCAAAGCAAGATAGCTGATGTGGATGCAAAGTTTGCACAGACGAGGGACGAAATATCACGTACAAGGGCCTTACTTGAAACTGCAAAGAACGAAAAGAACGAGCTGATGCGCAATGAAGACCGTCTCCTTGATGCGCTCAGAAGGAAATCTGCCCAGGTCCGAGATATAGAAAGCGAGATAGCAGATGCACGATCAAAGACCCAATCCTCAGAAAGCGATACCCTTACGGTGAATTATGACATCGATAAACTGAACGAGAAGATAAGTGCACTGACAAAGGATATTGACGACCTTGAACGTAACCGTTCACAAGTGCAGGGTGTTATAAAGGACCTAGAGGCAGAGTTGCGCAACTATGAAAAGGACTATGCGCGCATCGAGGTACGTGTCAGGGGTGCAGAGGACCATAGCAACTATTCAAAGGCCGTGGAGATGGTGATGAATGAAAAGAAACACCGTGGTCTCCCTGGGATCTTTGGTACCATTGCTGAACTTGGAAGTGTGGACCAGAAGTATTCTACTGCCCTTGAAATTGCAGCAGGCGGAAAGATGCAGGCCGTGGTCGTTGAAAATGATGAAGATGCTGCCAGGGCCATAGATTACCTCAAACAAAGACAGGGAGGCAGGGCAACATTTCTGCCATTGAACAAAATGGAGCAACGCAGGCCTTACAAAGACCTTTCAGATAGGCAGGGAGTTGTTGGCTATGCTATAGACCTTATAGATTTTGACCCTAGGTTCGAATCTGCTTTCTGGTATGTCTTCAGAGATACCCTTATCGTTGATACGATGACCAACGCCCGCCGCCTGATGGGTGGTCTTCGGATGGTGACCCTTGAGGGTGACATGGTAGAAAAGAGCGGGGCCATGGTAGGTGGCTCAAAGCAACAACGTTCAGGCCTTTCTTTTGCAGCTTCCGAAAAGGATAAGCTTGTAAAGCTTGCTGAGAAGATAACAGAATTCGATTCCAGACGTAGCAGTGCCATCAAGAAGCTCGATCAGATCGAGGGGCATATATCCCATGTCCGGCGCGAAATGAACGAGCATGACAAGGAGATCTCAAAAAAACAGATGCAACTTGAAGAGATCACAGGTCGTGGCGAGCGCCTTGCCCAACTTATAGAAACTAAAAATGCCGAGCTTCTGGAAATCGAAGAAAATGGCAAGCAACTCCGTGTAGAGATGGATAGTATCATCGCCCTGAAAGAGGAGAAGAACGAACTTGTACTATCCCTGGAAAAGGATATAGCAGTGCTTGATGAGAAGCTTGCTGGCTCCATGGTACCTGAGCTCAACCGCCAGGCAGAACAACTGGATGAGGAGATACGACGACTTGATAGCAGGATACGCGACATCGAGTCAGACATCAATGCCCTTAATCTGGACAGGAACCACTCGGACAAAAGAATGGAAGAGAACAGGGAACTTATCAAAACAATGGACGAGAAGAGGTCCTCGCACAAGCTACGTGTGAAGGAGCTCAAAGATCAAATAGTAACACTTGAACTGACCCTCGATGAGAAAAAGAAACGTGAAGAGGAACTTGCTGAAGAGCTGAAAGAAATGCAGCAGCATCGCGTCACTCTCCAGGGAGAGTTCGCATCGGCCAAAAAGCTCCTTGACATGACCAAAAATAAATATGATGATGCACAGCGTGGGAAGATGGCATTGGATGCTACAAAGGCAGCACTGGAGGAACAGGTAAGCGAAATTGGTGAAGAGCTTGAGAGGCGTGGTATCGAGGACAGTGAGGAAGTTCCGAACTATGAGACGGTACGCACTAGGATAGCATCTATTGAAAGGGCAATGGAAAGGCTTGAACCTGTGAACATGCGGGCCATTGATGAATACGCTGAAGTGGAGTTAAGGCTCAATGAACTTGTGACAAGGCGTGATACATTGTCCCGGGAGAGGGAACAGATACTTCAGAGGATAGAGCAGTACGAGCAACTCAAAAAGGATACCTTCATGGCATCCTTCCATGGTATCAATGAGCCATTCAAGGAGATCTTCAATGAGCTATCAGATGGTATAGGAGAGCTTGTACTTGATAACTATGATGAACCGTTTTCAGGCGGATTGACCCTAAGAGCACAGCCCAAGGAAAAGACCCTCCAACGTCTTGAAGCAATGTCCGGAGGAGAGAAGAGTCTGACTGCCCTGGCCTTCATATTCGCAATTCAGCAATACAGGCCTGCACCTTTCTACGCATTTGACGAAATAGACATGTTCCTTGACGGTGCAAATGCTGGTAGGGTTGCCATGAGGGTGAAGAAATCCATGGCCAATGCACAATTTATCGTTGTCTCCCTGAGAAAACCCATGATAGAGGCGGCTGAAAGGACAATAGGGGTAGCCATGCAGGAAAATAATATTACAAGCATCACGGGGGTAAAGTTGAGATGAGCGAGCTCTTAGAAGAATATGATGCGGTCATACCTGCGAACATGACAATAGACCCCATGGTAGATGCTAGCCCTTCTGCAGCTTTCCTCATGCAAGGGATCATGGACCAAGAGTTCATTGAGACACTACGTGAACTTGGAGTTGATAGTTCCAAAATAGAGTTTTCAGAGAACGTGCTCAGTGAGCCTGTGGAGATATTGGTCAACCTTGCAAAGAATGGAGATATCGACCCTTGGGACATAGACATAGTTAAGGTCACTGATATATTCCTTGATCGTATCGAGCAGATGCAAATGATGGACCTGCGCATATCAGGCAGGACACTGCTATATGCCTCAATTCTCCTTAGGATGAAGTCAACTGGCATTATCCAGGAAGAGGAGGAAGAGGACACTGATACTTTTGAGGATGAACTGGACTTTTATGATATAGATGACTATCCGATGCCAAAGCTACCCATACGCCGGCAGGCTGCACGACCGGTCACCCTGCACGAACTCATACTGGAATTGCAGAAGGCTGAAAAGGTCGAGACCCGCAGAAAAGACCGTAGTATCCGGAAAAGACTTGAGGAGAGGTCTGCTGTCACCACCGATGAGGTACTGAGCATTGCCCATGAGGAAGATATTCTGGGCCGTGTCAAAAAACTTGGAGAGAAGCTCGAATATGAACTTGAGATGACAGAGTTTGTGAGATTCTCCGACCTCATAGGCGAGGACAGGTCTGAGAACATGATGACATATGTGTCACTGTTGTTCCTTGCTACAGATAAGAAGATATGGTTGATGCAGGAAGAACTCTTTGGGGAGCTATATGTGTACCCTGTAAAAGATGAAAATGTGTTTACCTAAGGGTGCTGGGTTTAACATGAGCGACATGGAATCAATAGAAGCAGCACTTTTTGCAGCTGGCTCGGCAATAGATGTGGCAACACTGGCCCGATTGACTGGTAAGAACAAAAAGCAAGTGGTCCTGGTAGTCAAAACACTTATGGAGAATTACGCCTCCCGTGAGAGCGGGATAGAGATAATCGACCTGGGCGACCGTTATGTGATGCAGGTCAAGCCGATATACGCTGACATTGTGCGTCCTTTCGCTCCCAAGGAACTAAGCGCACCCATGTTGCGTACCCTTTCCATGATAGCCTACCACCAGCCCCTGGTACAATCCGACCTGATAGACCAGAGGGGTAATTCGGCCTATGACCATATAAGGGAATTGAGGGAGCGGGGGCTTATCGATTCTGTACCCCATGGAAGGACAAGGCTTTTGCGGACCACTCCACTCTTTGCAGATTACTTTGGGCTTGAATCCAATGACCCAGAACTGGTAAGGAAAAGGATAGTGGAACTTTCCAAGGAGCAGAGCGGACAAAGTGGCCTTAATAAATGGCTTGGGCGCAGGTTCGTGGGAGTTACGCCCATGTACGAATCGCTCATGGGGATGTGTGGCATCAGGGATTACAGGGTCATCAATGCCTATGACCCAACCGAAGAGGAACTGGAAGAGCTTGCTGATATCTATAAACTTGTCATTTCCAGAGGATATAGGGAAAGGGTCAGCAAGTATTATGACGGCGAGATAATAGAAGTTGGTTCAACCACCTTCAGTGACCTTATTGAGGCTATTGTGGCACTGGAGAACATATCCGATCCGGAAAAGGTCAAAGAGAGCAAGGGACTCATAAAAGAGATGGAAGAGCGCTATATTTCAAAGGCCCTGGTGTTCAGTAAAAGGGTCAGACCTGCAACAGATATGGTCGCGCGGATAGTAAAAGACCTGCACCTTGGCATATCTAACGAAGGGATTGTGGTAGCTCCCGATTACCATCTATCCTCCGATGGTGAGAATGTGAGCATGGGTGCAGAGATCCTCGTGCCCACACACAGGACAATGGATGGTGACCTTATAGAGAGGGTATGCAGTAAATACGAAGCTATCCTTGATGGCCTGGCAAAGCTTGAAAAGTGAGCAAAGGACAAACATAGGGCCTCCCCTTATGCAAGGCATGAATGATGGAGATTTGCTTAGCAAAATGTACTTAGAGGTTGTCTAATTAGCTCATATTTCTCCATTTCTGATAAGTTAACAATAAACGCGTGCTATATCTATAACTAAAAAGCGGCACATTTATACAGCCCAACCCGGCTCGCCGCCAATCGCGCGCGTTCTTCCCGAGGGTCGGACATTATATAGGAATTAACGTTAAAATGGAGTATTCCTTTAAAAAAGTGATAAGAGTATAAAGTTAAATTCTGACCAGAAAAACTCACTTCACAAAGATATCTTTTTAAAAAGATATATAAACACAGGGATATATGTTTATATATTGAATTGCTGATTATTACTCCGCTTTAAATATGAGGATAGACCATGTCAGATTATAATATAAAGATAGAGAATGTTGTTGCGTCCACTAAACTTGCTGAAGAGTTTGACCTTACCAAGATCGAGGCGGAATTCGAGGGTGCAGAGTACAATAAACAGAAGTTCCCGGGTCTTGTTTACAGAGTCTCTGACCCAAAGGCAGCCTTCCTTGTTTTCACCTCTGGGAAAGTAGTATGCACTGGTGCAAAGAACGTAGCTGACGTGCATACGGTCATTGGCAACATGGCCAAAAAGCTGAATTCCATAGGTATCAAGACCATCGATGATCCAGATATCACCGTGCAGAACATCGTTGCTTCAGCTGACCTACAGGCAGTCCTCAATCTGAATGCAATAGCTATCGGACTTGGTCTTGAGAACATAGAATATGAACCTGAGCAATTTCCTGGACTTGTGTATCGTATCGATGTACCAAAGGTAGTAGTGCTCATTTTCAGCTCAGGCAAACTGGTTGTCACTGGCGGGAAGACCCCGGAGAACTGCGCCGAGGGTGTCGAGGTCGTAAGGCAACAACTTGATAGTATGGGTCTGCTCTAAGAACAGTGTGATATCTTTGTCAGATAAAGACGTGTGTATCCTCATACCTACATTGAACGAAGCAGCTACAATAGGGCAGCTGATAAGGGACTACAGGGCTGAGGGTCTAAACGATATCCTTGTCTTCGATGGAAACAGCACGGACGATACCCGTCAGCTAGCTGAGGCCGAAGGGGCACGGGTTGTGGTCCAGCGTGGTAAAGGGAAAGGCCAGGCCATCCAGGAGGCATTTAGCCTTATCGATAGTGACTACGTTGTCATGGTAGATGGTGATGGCACATACCTTGCAAGTGATGTGCATGCGATATTGCAGCCACTCCTGGACGGGACCGCCGACCATGTCATAGGCAACCGTTTTGCTAATTACCAAGCTGGTGCCTTTACAAAGCTCAACCATATAGGTAATCGGGTCCTCAACAAGCTTTTTGGTTTTGCATATGGTGAATGGCTCGATGATATCCTCACAGGCTACAGAGGCTTTACCCGTAATGCTGTGAAGTCCTTTGACCTGAGGGAAACTGGTTTTGAGATAGAATCAGAAATGACCATTGACAGTATCAAAAAAGACCACAGGATCAAAGTAATTCCCATAACGTATCTGAGAAGACATCATAATGCTGACACGAAGCTAAACCCTCTAAAGGATGGTGCACGCATAGCTAAAACGATCTATGAAATGGCAAAGCTACATAACCCGATGTTCTATTTTGGTATCATCGGAATGCTATTCACCCTAATTGGTCTGGCCACTGGGATGTTTGTGGTCTTCCAATGGGTGCAGGGCATTACCCGTATCCCTCTCACCATATTCACAGCGATCCTTCTCCTTGCAGGTTTCCAGATGTTCTTCTTTGGAATGCTAAGCGACCTTGTGGTCTCCCTCCATCGCGAGAACATGCGAAGCTTCCGTAAGCTTTCCGAACGGGTGCAGGCCCAAGAGGATAAGGATGAAAAGAAGTGAGACTAAATGGACCATCGTTGATCTGCGGCCAATATGATATAAGAAAAGTATATAGCTAATGCAAATTCATCTAAGAGCGGATGCTAGCAATAATCATATTAGCACTAGTGTTCCTTCTTATTGCCATACGGCAAGTAGGTAACATAAGACTTGGCATATGGCAGATAATGACATTGGGTGCTATCGGAGTGCTCATCACCGGCAATATATCCCCAAAGGATGCCATAGCAGCCATAGATATAGACGTTATGCTATTTCTTTTTGGAATGTTTGCCATAGGCCAGGCACTGGAAATGAGTGGCTACATCGCACATCTTTCATACCGTTCCTTCAAAAGTGCAAAGACCACTGATGCGGTGCTACTCTACGTCCTGTTTGGCGCAGGACTTGCCTCAGCGGTCCTGATGAATGATACCCTGGCCATAATTGGCACACCCTTGGTCTTGTTGCTTGCAAGGGAAACCAGGACCGACCCAAAAATACTACTCCTTGCGCTTGCTTTTGCTGTGACCACTGGAAGTGCCATGAGTCCCATAGGCAATCCCCAGAACTTGCTCATAGCCCTCAATGGAGTAAAGGACCCATTTGTGACATTCGCGCGCTACCTGATGATACCTACTATCATCAACCTACTGATCATATACATCTTCCTAAAAATATCCTATAAGGACCAATTCTCTGTGGAATATACTGGTCACACCATGCCAGAGATAGCAGACCCTGAACTTGCCTTCTTGTCAAAAATATCCCTATCATCTGTAGTAATATTGCTTGCCCTGAAGATCGTGATAGCCATCATCGGCATTCCACTGGACTTCCGGCTGACCTATATCGCCCTCATATCTGCCATACCTGTACTTGTATTCAGTAAGCGAAGGAAAGAGATACTCACAGGTATGGACTGGCAGACACTGATATTCTTTGCATCTATGTTCATATTGATGGAAAGTGTGTGGAACGCAGGTTTTTTCCAGGGGATGATCACTACAATGGATATCGATATCCATGCCCTGCCAGTCATTATGGGGACCAGTGTGATCCTCAGTCAATTCATATCCAATGTCCCACTTGTGGCCCTATACTTGCCTCTCCTGGCCCAGACAGGAATTACAACGATCCAGATGATGGCACTTGCAGCAGGAAGTACCATAGCAGGGAATCTGTCGATACTCGGTGCCGCAAGCAATGTGATCATCATACAGAATGCTGAAAAAAAGGAAAACGTCACCCTCACATTTATGGAGTTTGCAAGGATAGGTGTGCCCCTTACCATTATCCAGGTTGCGGTTTACTGGCTCTTCCTAACAGTGCTCGCATAGTGCAAGTATGGTGGTATCGGGACACACTGGTAGATATTACATATAGGTGGAAAGCTTCAAAGCTATCAGGATAACTACGAATCCGATAGCCCAAAACTTAAGTGATTCATTCAATGGTATCCTGATGTCCATAGTTTGTGATCCTCCTTGCCCAGATACTGCTGTCCCTACATGAGCGGAACTGATCGGACCGGTTGCCTGTTGTCTTGTTTTTTCTGCCTTTATTGTATGTGAACTACTTTGTGCTGTATCAGACACTGCCCCAGACCTCACATTCCCCACATCTGGTGCTACATTCTGCACCATCTCCGACCTTGCTTCCCTGGATGATGATACATTGGGTGGCACCCCTCTGAAGACATCAGCTTCGTCTTGGCTGAATACAACATGACCTGCACTTTGCTTTGAGTCCTCGGTATTGGATAGTGGAGCAATATCATCTGCACGGTCCATGCGAAGATCGCTAAATATAGATTCATCACTTAAGGGAGAAGTAAAGGACCCTTCACTATGTTGGGCTACAACATCACTCCATTGGCCTGTGGTCTGCTGACCTGTGTCGGTCATGGAGGCTGAACTTTGCGTAAAGTTTACAGATGCTTCCTGACCATATTGTTTTCTCCCAATGAGACCTAGATAGTCATCATCTATCTCAACAGCAAGATCAAAGCACCTTTTTGCCTCTTCAAAGTTCCCCATACCCTCCAGGATACGACCTTTCCTGAACCAGGCTTCGGCATTGTATGGATTTGCATCCAGTGCTTTGGTATAATATTCTACCTGCTTCCCTGGGTCTTTGGCATTTTCTGCCATTTTTATCCAGTTATGTGCAGCTTTAAGTTTATTCTTGGACCTTACTTCATCGATCATTCCCATATGGCGCACCTTTTTGTGTAATTGAGGACCATACCATCATATCCCAAAATGGAAAGAAGGTATGGTTAGTAAATATATGGATACTAATAT
>CAZBJM010000035.1:0-2742 GCA_964492225.1 uncultured Methanosarcinales archaeon | reverse complement strand
AATATATCAGAATCTTAGTTGCTTAAAATATTAATACTTACGTATAGCAAGAAATGCATTTACTGCTAGTGATGTGATAAATCACCTAAATAGTATTTACTATATCAATATATTATTTTAATGATGTATACTATACTTTATATATACTTTGCATATCTATTCCCAAAAGATATGAAAAATACTGCGATATGAACTAAAAAAGGAAGTCTGAAATGCACAAACAAACACTGCTCCTCTGGAGTATTGTAATATTCCTCTTGATAAATCCGACGTCAATGAGCACTAGTATCCTGCAAAATGAATACGGGGATGAATGGATACTTCTGAAGACCGGTGCCATATGGACAGATAGACCCGATGATCTGGAGATGAATATGGATATGCAGCGTGTCCCATACATAATGAGCCATGTTGCACCAACAAAGGAGGATATAGATGCTAAGGAGAAAATGACATATCATATCGTGCAATTCAAAGGTCCTGTACTTAAAGGGTGGAAAGATGAGGTACAAAGCACAGGAGCTATACTATTTGATTATGTCCCAAACAATGCATTTATCGTAAAGATGGACAGTGTACAAAAGGCAGAGATAGGGTCCCTTGATTTTGTAAAATGGATAGGGAAGTATAGCCCCTCGTATAAGTATCAAGCAAATAAGGGAACGAACGAAGCCCTATTGTATGGAGAAAATGTAGACCTGATAATATTACTTTTTGAAGATGATACCGATGGGAGCATAAGAAGAGAGATGCTTGCAAAAGGCGCATCCATCATCGAAGGCCAAAACAGGAACCTCAGGGTCAGCATCGCCAGTGACAGGATAAATGAGATAGCATCCATTGAAGGGGTCTGCTGGATAGAGGAACGTTCGACACCCATTATTTCTAATGATGTTGCTTCCAAGATAATGAAAGTCAACACAGCACATAATATCAGCGTCCCATCCATGGGCTACAATTTGACAGGCAGAGGACAGATAGTAGCTGTGTGTGACACCGGGATAGATACCGGAAAGAATGATGAGAGCATGCATGCTGATCTTAGAGGAAGGATAAAAAGGATAATCGATCTGGCAAGCGATGGGGCAGAGGACAGTAGTGGCCACGGAACGCATGTAGCTGGGTCTGTGCTTGGTAATGGAGCAATGTCCGAAGGAAAATACAAGGGAATGGCACCTGAAGCTTCTCTGGTATTCCAGGCATGCACAGAGGAATATACCGAGGATGGGGGTAAATTTCTAAAGGGCATTCCCTATGATCTATCAGCGCTATTTCAGCCTGCATATGAACTTGGTGCCAGGATACATACCAATAGCTGGGGCTATAATAGTGAGGAAGAGAAAGGGAACTATACAACATATTCGCATGACCTTGACAAGTTCATGTGGGAAAATCCAGATATGCTGATAGTGTTCTCTTCAGGGAACGAGGGAGTAGATAATGACAGGAACGGCGTGGTGGATAAGAACTCTATCACTACCCCTGCAACAGCAAAGAACTGTCTTAGTGTAGGTGCCTCGGAAAGCTTCAGACCAAACGAGACCAATAATTATTCCACATATGATAATAAATTTATAACAATTCCATTGAGCTCTGACAGAATTGCAAACAATATCAATGGTATCGTTGCATACAGTGGTAGAGGACCTACAAATGATGGCAGGATCAAACCAGATATCGTTGCACCTGGGACCTATATAGCGTCTGTTAAGGCTACAGATGCCGAACTGTTTGCATTGAATGAAAATAGTAACTACGCATATTCAAGTGGTACAAGCATGGCCACACCCTTGGTTGCAGGAGCAGCTACACTTGTCAGACAATATTATGTCGACATTGAGAAAGTGGATAGGCCAAGCGCTGCATTGATAAAAGCCACCCTTATCAATGGTGCCTATGATATGACACCTGGACAATATGGAACAGGGACAAAACAAGAAATAAAAGGCCGGCCTGATAGTTCACAGGGATGGGGGCGTGTAGATCTGGAAGAGTCACTTTTTCTAAAATATCCGAGGGTCGTGAGCTATGATATTGAGGAAAGTGGAATTGATACAGGAGAGAAAGAAAGTACTGAACTGAAATACATAAAGAAAGGAGAGAAACTAAGAGCCACGCTTGTTTGGACAGACTCTCCTGGACTGCCTTCTGTACAAAAGGCACTTGTGAACGATTTGGACCTTACAATCGGGGGCGCAACGACAACAAACTATGGGAATGGTGCTCCCGACTCTACAAATAATGTTGAATGCATTGAGATAAAGAATACACTTTCGGACAAATATAATATATCCGTATATGGAAAGAATGTGCCAAAAGGTCCGCAGCCCTATGCACTGGTACTATCCTTCACCTGTGACAATAAAGAATTCCCCGCCCATGGGACCAATACCAGCGATAGCATGACCATTATATCTACTGATGTCGTGCACCCCGCAGATGTGGAGCAGGACTCCATCATTATGACAGTGGATGGTGTTCCTGTCGCTTTTACATATATCGATATCGATGATGGGTACGCGATACAGTTTGCAAGTACTGTGCCCTATAAGAATGGAGAACACGTCGTATCGGTAGAGGCTAAGACTAAAAAAGGACAGCACTTCTCATATGAGTGGAGATTCAATGTGCAGGCTCCACCACCATCCAACAATGCAAACATCTCTGCTCTGAGTGTCAGCAAAGGTGTGCTTGCACCAGCCTTTAGTGCATCCTCAAGTTCCTATGCTGTAGATGTATCCC
>CAZBJM010000034.1:0-17889 GCA_964492225.1 uncultured Methanosarcinales archaeon | reverse complement strand
TATTCTGTATGGATGTGGGCTGCTCGTGTATCTCCTTTAGCATGAAGTGTTCGTATCCAGACTTCTCAGCAGCTTCAAGGTCCCACTCAATGGTCTCCGTAGTTTTTTCAACAGGGTTCCCATCAAGGTCATATACCTTTATTTCCCCAGGACCTATGTAGCCTACCTCATGGTCACTGATATAGATAACCTGTTTTGTGTACTTTAAAAAAGCGGTGACATCGGAAGCTGCGTAGTTGCCTCCCTTCCCTATACCAATTACAAGGGGGCTATCCTTCCGTGCAAAGAACATACGTCCTGGCTCACCACAGCACAGGATCCCCAGTGCATATGAGCCCGTCAGCTCTCTTACAGTTTTGCGCAGAGCTGATAGTAGGTCCAGTTTCTCTGGTCCGCAATTCATATTAAAATGGAGCAAATGGACAACTACTTCAGTGTCTGTGTCCGATTCGAATACATAACCAAGGGAGCTGAGCCTTTCTTTGAGCTCCATATAGTTCTCGATTATACCATTATGGACCACTGAGACATTTGATGAAAGATGGGGGTGTGCATTCCTTGTTTCAGGTTTTCCATGGGTAGCCCATCTCGTATGCCCAATTCCCACATTAGCTACTATGTTATCAGGGAGGATGGCTTCCAGGTCTGCTATCTTCCCTACGGTCTTATATGTTTCAAGTCCTGTGTTCAGGATAGTGATACCTGCAGAATCGTAGCCCCTGTATTCAAGCCTCTTAAGTGACTCTATAAGTATAGGTGCAGCAGACTCACTCCCAACATAACCAATTATACCACACATTTCAAGTCACCTCATATCACTATGGAATTCTTTACCAAGGACTCGTTCAATACTTTACCTGAGTTTATCCTACAGTTCGGATATATCATGATACCTGCCTTTACAAGCACATTGCTACCTATTTCTGTGTCATCGCCAATTATGGTACCGAACTTGTCGGCAAAGTAGAGAGTACCTTCGATATCCACTGTGAGTTTATCTTTTTCCTCGGTGGTGAACTGTGAGCCTATGTTGATATTGCTACCAATGACAGAATTGGATATCGAGCAATGGGTGCCTATGCGTACATCGCTCACTATTATACTGTTCTGGATCTGTGTAAAGGAAGCGATAGATACATTGTTCCCAATGCTTGTAGAAGGTAGTATCACTGTATTTGGACCAATATCACAATTGTCCCCTATCATCACAGGACCGACGATATAACATCCGGAGCGTATGGTCGTATTGGCACCAATGGAAACACTTCCCTTGATAACTACTCCATCCTCCACAGTACCCTTTCCAAGGTCCTGGTCAAATTCCCCAAGGACAATAGGATTTGCCTTTAATAGGTCCCAGGAGAAGGGAGTGTCCAGCCAGTCCGATGATGTATTGGCCATGAGTACCTGCATTCCCTCATCTATCATTATCTGCAAAGTATCGGTGATAGCATATTCTCCCATTGGTGTGACCGGGGTCCTTTCTATTATATCGAATATCTGCGGCTTGAACAGATAGATACCGGTGTTGATAAGATGGCTCACCGTATGCACTGGTTTTTCAATTATTTTCTTTATCCTATGACCTTCCACAACGATTACGCCGTAACCTGTTGCATTTTCTTTCTTACATGCAAGAACGGTAGCATCCCCGACTGGATCTTTAAGCAGGTCGCGGATCGTATTTGGTTCAATGATATTGTCGCCATTTACGACCAGGAATGTCGTATCTTCCGGACCTATCATGTTCCGTGTCTTCAAAATGGCATGTGCTGTGCCTATCTGTGCTTTTTGTTCGATGTAACTGATCTTGGCACCCAGTTCGCCCCCATCTCCAAAATAGTCCATTACACGTTCTTTCTCATAGCCTACTACCAGAATAATGTCCTTGATATCGTTTTTAACAAGTGAATTTATTACATGCTCCAGAATAGGTTTGTTCGCTACAGGTAACATTACCTTTGACCTTGTAAGTGTAAGCGGACGGCAACGCCTGCCTTCTCCCGCTGCAAGAACGACAGCTTTCATAGTATAGTATTGTATATTTAAACAATTTATAGCTTCCCTTAGAAAGAAACAGGGACGATGAGATTGTCTAATTAGCTCATATTTCCTCCATTTCTGATCAGATGATAGTTAACAATAAACGCGTGCTACATCTAAAACGAAAGACGCGGCGCCTTTTTATATTCCAACCCCGGCTCACCGCCAGTCGCGCGCGTTTTCCCCGAGGGCGGGCATCATTTAGGAATTAACGTGAAAAATGGAGAGTGATATATCCGTTACAGTTATCTCCAAGACAGCCCTTCATTCTACGAATACTTTGCTTATCTATATCCTTATCTAGTATGAAAGCAAGGAGTTTAACGATGTTTGGCAGATTCAGATATATGGGTGTTCAGTTCTATGGGGATGTGGGCGATGGTATGGTCATTTCTCATGAAGGTGATGGAAAGGCCTATGATTTGAAGGAGCTGGAGGTCCTTCCTCCGTGTATGCCTACTAAAATAGTATGTGCCGGGCTCAATTATTATGACCATGCTGCTGAACTCGGTATGCGTATCCCCGACGCGCCTGTTCTTTTCCTTAAGCCCCCATCGGCGATAATAGGTCATGAGGACAAGATCATATACCCCAAGAACAGTCAACATGTGGACCATGAAGCAGAGCTTGCGGTCGTCATTGGGAAGAGATGCAAGAACATAGGATATGACCGTGCACTCGACGTTGTCGCAGGATTCACATGCTTTAATGATGTGACAGCCCGTGATATCCAAAGACATGACGGACAATGGACCAGGGCTAAGGGTTTTGATACATTTGCACCGGTGGGACCGTTCATTGCACCTGTTGGTGAAATGGATCCGGACGATGCATATATAAGGGCAAGGGTTAACGGTGCAACACGACAGGATTCAAATACATCGAACCTGATATTCGATATTTCATCCCTTATTGAGTTCATATCCGGAGTGATGACCTTGGAAGTGGGCGATATAATTGCCACAGGCACTCCTGCCGGTGTAGGTGGACTTGAACCGGGCGACATTGTAGAAATAGAGATAGAAGGTATTGGAACTTTAAGGAACGAGGTTGTCTGAATGCTCTTTGATCAGGTGAGGAAGGAACTGGAACTTACTGAGCGTCACTTGATGGTACTGGAGGCTGTGATCGAACGGGGGCCTATTGGTATCCTGAAGCTTGCCGAGGAAACAGGTATGCCTACCCACAAGGTGCGCTATTCCCTGCGTGTACTTGAGCAGGAGCGGCTGATAAAACCATCAACACACGGGGCTGTTGCGGGGGATACCGTGGATGAGTTCCGTGCCTGTTTTGATGGCAGCCTCGATGATATCATAACAGTGGCGTCCCGTATCCGGGGAAAGGGTAGCCCATGAGCACACATTTAAATCCGTTCAATGCAATTTAAGCCTGTTTTGATCATTAATTACAAATTTACATCCCAGGGAGGATTTTGATGACATTGACTGCTGATGACAGAAAGATCATTGAGAAGTATGCTCTCCAGAATGCAGTGAAGCATGGTCAGGCACCACAGATAGCTGCTGTGATGGGACGTGTTATGGGTGAATGCCCGCATCTGCGTCCAAAGGCAAAGGACCTGACACCTTTGATAGATGAAGTACTTGCCGATGTTGCAAAAATGAAGCCGGAGCAGTGGCAATTGCGTCTTGAGGAGATAGCGCCCGGAATGCTCACAGAGATGTGTACAAAGAAGGAACCGGACAAGGGGCTTAAGCCTTTGGAAAAAGCAGAATCGGGTAAAGTTGTCATGCGCTTTGCGCCAAACCCGAACGGTCCACCAACCCTTGGTAGTTCTAGGGGGATCGTGGTCAACTCCGAGTATGTGAAAAAGTACGGAGGCAAGTTCATTCTCCGCTTCGATGATACAGATACCCAGACCAAACGACCTATGCCTGAGGCCTATGGCTGGTATATTGAGGATTGTACATGGCTGGGAGCAAAACCCGATGAGGTTATCATTGCTTCTGATAGGTTGCCTGTTTACTATGAACACGCACGCAAACTTATAGAGGGAGGCCATGCCTATGTCTGTTTCTGTGAGAGCGAGGTCTTCAAGACCCACAAGGATGCCATGGAAGCATGTCCTCATAGGGATACTTCTCCACTGGAAAACATCCAGCACTGGGATAAGATGCTTGCAGGGGACTATCCTGAGAAATCTGCTGTACTTCGCATAAAGACCGATATAAAGCATAAAGACCCGGCACTGCGCGATTATGGGGCTTTCCGTATCTTGAGGATGCCACACCCACGTCCAGAGGTTGCTGATAAGTATATTGTCTGGCCTTTGCTTGACTTTGAGGGGGCTATTGAGGACCATGTGCAGGGCACGACCCATATCATAAGGGGTAAGGACCTGATGGATAGTGAGAAACGGCAGAGCTTCATATACAAATATCTGGGCTGGAAGTATCCGGTCACCACCCACTGGGGACGTGTCAAGATGCATGAGTTTGGGAAGTTCAGTACCAGTGGACTTCGTCGTGCTATCGAGGCTGGGGAATTCACAGGTTGGGATGATCCCCGTCTGCCCACGGTCCGTGCAATTCGCAGGCGTGGTATCCGTCCTGAAGCTGTCCGGAAGTTCATGCTCGACATGGGAGTTGGAGAAACAGATATCAGTATAAGTCTTGAGACCCTCTATGCAGAGAATCGCAAACTTGTGGAACCTATGGCAAACAGATATTTCTTTGTCTGGGACCCGGTAGGTCTCGAAATTCCAGATGCACACCCCTGTGTTGCAAAGGCGCCATTGCATCCGGCCTATGATCGTGGATATCGACATATCGATGTTGCTACAAAGCTGCTCGTGTGCAAAGAGGATGCTGAGAAGTTCACAATAGGTTCAAAGATACGGCTTAAGGACCTGTACAATGTAGAAATAAGGTCTCTTGAACCCTTGCAGGCAGCCTTTATCGATGATGATCCGGCAACTGCAAAGAAGGAAAAGATGAAGATAATCCACTGGGCTCCTACCGATGGTATCGCTATGAAAGTGCTGTCACCAGACGGAGAGTTCACCGGTATTGCTGAAAAGCAGGTGGTCACAGAACTTGACAAGGTGGTCCAGTTAGAAAGGTTTGGATTTTGTCGCATTGATGCTGTGGACGATGAAGTTGTGGCATATTATACGCATAAGTGAATGCGCAGGGTGTAAATATGGACAAAAGGCGTCCTATTTACCCTCATCTTATTTTTTTCTATGGGTTTTGCGGTCTATACAAAACATAACATCCAAATATGCTATATGGGATAGGACCGGGAATAAGGTCGAGATTGTCTGGTCAGAATTTCGCTTTATAAACCTTTTCTCATTTCTCAGCATATCTATTTTTTTGCACCCACAACAATAGTATTATTGAGTTTCTCATCAAAACGCGCGCATGTGGCGAAGGGTCTGTGTTTGACTATAAGTGCACGCGGTTTTGGAATTTAGAAAGACCGTCTGATCAGAAATGGAGGAAATATGAGCTAATTAGAGAATCTCAGGTCAGCGAGATACCATAACCGAACCCTTTATATACGGAAATGCCTACTATAGAAAGCCAATTTAATGCATAGATTATTTACTTCATATCATGACAGCAGTTGAACACTTATATTGATCATTTAAAAGAGTATCACATTCATCCGGAGGAATTTTTTGGCAAAGAAAGTACAGAGAAAATTAGATAAATGGAAATCTAAGACATGGTACAACGTGGAGACCCCTGAGTTCATAAGCAGGACAAACGTTGGAATGACCCTTGCAGAGGACCCAGCACAGCTTATCGGGCGCATCGTTGAGACCACTGTTGGAGAGATAGCAAACGACTTCACAAAGCATAACACAAAGCTTATCCTTGAGATCAACGAGGTAAATGGTGATGTCGCAAATACCAGGTTCATAGGTCACGAGATAACAACTGATTACCTGCGCTCCATTGTGAAGCGTCAGACCTCAAGGATCGACACTAACCTTGATGTTACCACCAGGGACGGTTATGTCATCAGGGTCAAGCCTATCTGCTTCACTGTAAAAAGAGCAAGGACCAGCCAGATCACCTCTATAAGGGAGATCATGAACAAGATAGTCCTTGAGCGCGCAGCTGAGCTCAACTTCGAGCAGTTCATAGAGGAAGCTATAATGGGCAAGCTCTCTGCAAATATCTATAGGAATGCAAAGTTCATCTATCCTCTCAGAAGGGTAGAGATAAGGAAGACCGAAGTAAAAGCGATCCCTGCAGCTGCACCAGTAGCAGCAGCCTGAGCATCATTCTTTTAATTGGCCTTTAGTGGTCAAAGGTATCATTTCAATGATACCTGTTCCTTTTTTTGGTGTGTCTATCTATTCGACCCGCCTTGCAGCTCGCGCGCGCGTTCTGACCAGCATCCGGGATGTAAATTGAGACAGTCCCTGTGCCTGATGATCTCTTTGAGGATACATGGACATTTTGATAGGACAGTCGGTGTCGCTTGCGCATGCGTTCTGACCGGCGTTCGGGTATAAATTGAGACCGTACCCTGTGTCATATTACTCTTTCGATGCCGCATGTGCATATTTATTAGGTCGGCCGTATAGCTTGCGCGCGCTTTCTGACCGTGCCTTGTGCCTCATCATTCTTTTGAGGGAGCACGACTAGCTTTTAGTTCGGCCAGGCTCCATTCCAGACCAACTCATTAAAAAAAAGGTGGGCAACCATATAGTGTATGGTAAGGCCCACTGAGCTTTATAGCACCCTTTTATCTGGTACTCGTATAGCCACATACAAACGGAACATGAAGAATAGTATCATCATTTGGAAGAAGAATCTAAGGATCCCCATTATTATCTCATTCTCATAATATGATGCAGTAGGGAATGTGATGTCTACAAATACCTCTGCAAGATAGAACATGAACCCTATTGTGAGCAACATGAATGCTCCTTTTATCTTTCTAAAGGATACGTATATCCTTGAGCGTATCACATCTGCATCTATCTTGAAGATAGGGCTTGTAGTGAGCAAGGCCAGTACGAATATGGCCGATCTGAGGGTAAGGTCTATGAAATTGAAGACTTCTGTGGAGCTCATGAGTGGTCCTCGTTCATATTTCTATTGTTCATATGTCAAGTTGCATTAATTCTTTGTCACTTATCGTTTTCTCTTCTTCTCGCTCAAATACAATGCCTCCAGGGGCACGCATGATGCCGTCCACCCGGGCATTTTCATGTATCCTTATTGTCTGAGCGTTGATCTCTCCAAGCACATGTGTTTTTTCGCTTATGTGCACATTCCCTCTTGAAATAACATTCCCATGGATCATATTGTTCTTACCCAATGTTATATCCTGTATCGTGCGTATGCTACCATAGAGTGTGGTATCGTTCCCCATTTCCAGAGAGCTTGCACGGATGTTCCCCACGAGCCTGCATCCTGATCCAATGACCGCTTTTGATGGGACCCTTATGGAATCCATGGATATCCTGGAACCATTTGGGATTATCATGCTGTTCATGCTTATCTTATCAGCTTCGTCACCAAATAGCTCTTCTAGTGCTTTTTCCACTTCTTCGCTCTTTCCAAGTCTCAAGAGTTCACTGATATAAAGATACAGATACACTATGATAGGCACCGGGTTGCGCACAACGATCCAGCCCTTCGCCTCAAAGCCACCATTTATCTTTACATCATTACCAACATCAAGGTCACCTTTTACCACAAGTTTTCCATCTATGGTGACAAACTCCCCTATATAGGCATTGGTATCGGTCCTAACATTACCGCCAACATGTGACCAGGTATCGATCCTTATGTCGGACCTGGCTATGAGGTCACCACTTAGTTCCACTCTCTCCCCGAGTATCGCAGAATTGGATAGTATACCATACTTGATCTCGGAGTGATTGCCAATGATCACATCGGTATCTATTACGATGGTATGTTCTTCCATCCGGGTCCTATCAGGGACCACGAGCGTTTTGAATATGCTCTCCTCGCTCTTGTTGTCTTGTTCCTGCACCGGGCTTGTTTCTGTCGGGTTCATGGCTCTTGTAGTTTATATATTCTGTTTCTAATATTAATCTATCTTATGTAAGGCATAAAGCTCTATTAATACATATCTTTATTCTTGTTCCCTTCCCCGTCTTACATCAACGGCCATGCCTTTATCTAGCGCTGATATCTCTTCAGGGGCAAGCAAGAGTTGTCCAGTTGCAAGCAATTCGTCAGTTTGGCTTACGACGATGACCTCATCCCCTGCCCTCATGGACCTATCGATATCGAGTACATGCTTTGCAAAGGCGGTCTTTCCTTTTGACACGAAGGGGACAGCGTCATCACATACCACAACCCTCTTCCCAGGTGCAGGAAAATACCCATGCAAACGGCGTGCACCCTCAATACCTAGTGTGAACATCCCGTCACTGGCACGTACGGTTGCAATATGCTCTGTACCATTGAACACCTGTCTGACACGTTTGGTCTTGGACAGTTTGAAGACCACACTTTCAGGAAAGAGTATCTCACCGCAGCCTTTACCAAACTGGAGGTCGGCCATTATGCGAACCCTGCTAAGGTTTTTATCGTATGCATGCATGGTTCCTACTATTAAGACGTAAGTATTAAAACAATAACGGTCAATACCAATATGCATGGGTTGTCATACGATTCGCTATCCAATGAGAATCAGACAGATTTATATATAATAATGACCAATTATATCTTGAGGAAACGGAAATCTGCTTGTAGCTCTAAAAAAACGGTATAGTAACTGTTATCAAGCAAAACCATTCATCCCCTCAAAACCATTCCGTTTCCTCATGCTCATTAATTTCCTTATTTTTTGTTAATTTTTTACATGTATCGACCTGATACTGTAGTTCTATACCTTCTACCGTATGCCATTGGAAATTTTAAAAAAAGATGGTCCGGCATGGAGTTACCCATACTTGCCGGACAAACACGAGTAATTATACTTCCTTGACCTTGAAGGATTCTAGAAGGATATCAGTATTTATCTTCCCACTGGTGAAGGACTTCTTGCTCTTGATGTCGTTGACGGTTATCTTTGCAGGTGCAAACATGCCTGCATCCACCTTGAAGAAGTCAAAGCCTGCTTCTTTGAATGTTGTATAGAATGGCTTTCCAAAGTCCTTTGAAGTTGTGGATGGGGTCTTCTTCACGAATTCCTCCAGTTTCTCTGTATCACCATATTCTACTGTATAGTAGGTCTCACCACAATATATGATACAATCGTTGGTCGAGCCCATGCATTTCGTGTCATCTCCGACAATTGGTGCAATTGGTGCAACACCGTATCCATTCCTTATCGTGTTGATGTCAAAACCAATGGATTCCAACTTGTGTATACCAGTTTCCACCACACGGGCAGATATCTGTACACATCCAGCGATCGAGGCTGTGGGTGCTACAGCTACATATACGTTCTCAGCATCGACATTACAGTGCTTAGCTATATAATCAACGACCTCTTCGTTTGGAAGGGTGCCTGATTCCATGACGAGTACAGCAAATTCGGAGTCATCCTTGTAGCCAATTTTCTCATAGAGCTCCTTTGGCTTCAGACCAAGTGCCCTTGCAGGACCTGAGCCCATTCCGAAATATTTGCCTACGGATATCCTCCAGCCAGCGTACTGGGATGCCATGCATGCAATGACCGGGTGATCTGTGGCGATCTGTATTGCAGGCATTGGCAGTCCGCCTACATTGAACTTGGTATAGTTTATGTCTGCAAGGTCTGCAAGACAGAGGCGTGACAGATAGATACCGGCGTCATAGCCACCTTTTACCTTTACACCACAGTCTATGACCGTTGCTCCATTCTTCAATTCAGTGGATTCGATGTTCAGCTCTTCTTCCCAGTCAAGCATCTCATCGATGATCGCTATTCCCTTTTCGTTGACACTTATCATGCTATCACTTTTGTATGGTTGGATATAGAATACACTCATTCAGCAGGTAAGCATATATATGTTTCGAAAAAATCAAATCAGGAAACTGGGGCCGTAAGCCTTATCCGCCAGCTCATTTTTGAGAACTATCATCTAGTGACAATATGTTCTTTGAGCTTGCCATTGCAGAAGACAAACACCCTGGCCTCTCCGCCTTTGCTAAGCTTCCTTAGCGCTTTATCGTAGTCGCTCTGTATATGCCGGAGTTGGTATTTTTTAAAATAGATGTCGATATAATTGAAGAATGCTATCTTCTGGTGCAGGAATGCTTCTTCGTAGGCCCGGATCTCCCTTACCAGGGCATCGCACTCCTCGTCATCTATCTTATTGTGGTAGCAACCATGGAGGTCCAGGCCACTTATCTGCCTCCAGCCGATATTACCATCCTCGTCAGCTTCCAGATGTAGCATGTACGGGTATAGTCTGCATATGGATGGTCGTTCATTGTAGACCTTACAGCGCTTCTCATTGAGGAATATGCATGCTCCATCCTCTTTGGTCTTGAGTGCATAGCCTGAAACATAGAAATTGCCGTATTGGTCACAGAGCTCATAATATGGTGCCGGTTCAATGGACTCGGGGTCTATCTTGGCAATGGTATCAAGGTCCTGCTCTAATAGGAAAACATGGTCGTTGAACTCTTTGGTACAGCAGCGTGCACACATGTCACACTGGAACCCTACTTCTTTTATGATGTCGATGAGTTCTTCATCGGGGTATGCCTGAAGGGCTTTGAGTTCCTCTGTGGCTGAGTCTTTTTGCTTGTCTATTGCTCTGTTCATGATGCTAGCTCCTTCCTGCATAGTTCTTCTGGATTAAAATCTATTGTGGTGCAAGCATACTTTTCTTGCGCATGAGGGGGTATTGGAGCATTACATCTATATGGATGATGGGTCCTGTATCTAGCTTCCATGCCGATGAACTTCCTAGGAGGTTGTCTGATCAGAATTTCGCTTTATATTTTCATCGTATTTTAAAGCATACTCCATTTTTCACGTTCATGCCTACATACTGTCCGCACCACGGGAAAAACGCGCGCGATTGGCGGCGAGCCGGGGGTTGGATTGCAAAAAGGTGCCACGTTTTTTCGTTATTATATCCAGCACGCGTTTATTGCTAACTAAATGGAGGAACTATGAGCTAATTAGACAATCTCCCTAGCACAACTATATATTTCCGTAAGCTTTAATTACAAGCATCACATCTAAGGGTAAACTTAGAACAAGATTTACCAGCGTAACAGCAGATAGCATTAACATTTGCATCATTTGTTTATCTTGTATAATCTTAGGATCATAATTAATCAAATTCACAGAGGACGTATAAATGGGAAAAACTGGTAGTATTGAATGGGTTAAGGTAAAAGGCCGTAAGGGAAGAACGATAAAAGTACAAAAGTCCAAGGCGATCAAGGCTCATCCGGGTCCCGCACAGAGGTATGCTGCAAATGGGACAAAGAGGAGATTCATCAGCCGCTCTCCAAAAGCACTTGTGAAGTGAGTTCACTCTCACTTATCTTATCTTTTTATCTATTTTCGTTACCTTGTATTGCTTTTTGTATGTTTTGAATGTATTTTGTCTTAATTTATGCCATCTCTTCAAGGCAAATTTGCAAAATACACCGATACAGTTATATAGAACAACATTCATTAGAAAACGTCAGGAATTACGAACCATTCCATAATTTCCATTAACAGGAGGATACAAATATATGGCAGGACAGATGGCTGGACAGCCGATTTTCATATTAAGAGAAGGAAGCCAGAGAACAAGAGGCAGAGACGCTCAAAGCAATAACATTATGGCTGCAAAGGCAGTCGCAGAAGCTGTAAGGACAACACTTGGTCCAAAGGGTATGGACAAAATGCTTGTTGACAGCCTTGGTGATGTGGTCATAACAAATGACGGCGCAACCATTCTGAAAGAAATGGACATTGAGCACCCTGCTGCAAAGATGATCGTAGAGGTAGCAAAGACCCAGGATGCAGAGGTCGGGGACGGAACCACGACAGCAGCAGTTATCGCTGGTGAGCTCCTTAAGAGAGCAGAAGAGCTCATTGACCAGGACATCCACCCAACTATCATCACATCAGGTTACAGGCTTGCATCACAGAAGGCCGGCGAGATCGTTAAATCCCTCGCAAGGTCTGTTTCAAAGAACGACAAGAGCGTACTGTTGAACATATCTGGCACTGCAATGACAGGTAAGGGCGCAGAGGCACACAAGGACCTACTTTCATCTATCGTGGTATCGGCCATCACAAGCATAGTCGATGAGGACAACAAGGTCGATATGGATAACATAAAGATCGAGAAGAAGGTCGGGGCCCGCATCGAGGAATCACAGCTCATCGAGGGTATGATCATCGATAAGGAACGTGTCCACACCAACATGCCAAAGAAGGTCGCAAATGCAAAGATAGCACTCATCAACACAGCCATTGAGCTCAAGGACACCGAGGTCGATGCAGAGATATCCATCACATCCCCGGACCAGCTTCAGTCATTCCTTGACCAGGAAGAGAAGATGATAAGGGACATCGTTGACAAGGTTGTCAAGAGCGGTGCAAATGTTGTGTTCTGTCAGAAGGGCATTGACGATATGGCACAGCACTTCCTTGCCAAGGCAGGCGTGTTTGCTGTCAGGCGTGTCAAGAAGAGCGATATGGAGAAGCTCTCCAAGGCAACAGGTGCCAAGCTCAATACGAACATCGACGAGATCTCACAGTCCGATCTTGGTTTTGCTGCAATGGTAGAAGAGAAGAAGGTCGGCGGAGACGAAATGACCTTTGTCACAGGATGCAAAAATCCAAAGGCAGTATCCATTCTCCTGCGTGGCGGCACCGAGCACGTCATCGACAACATCGAGAGAGCACTCAATGACGCTCTGAGGGTTGTTGGCGTTGCCATTGAGGATGAAGAGCTTGTCGCTGGTGGAGGTTCACCTGAGGTCGAAGTTGCACTAAGGCTCCAGGAATATGCATCTACCCTCAGCGGAAGAGAGCAGCTTGCAGTGAAGGCATTTGCAGAAGCACTGGAAATAATCCCAAGGACCCTTGCAGAGAATGCTGGTCTTGACCCCATAGACATGCTCATGGAACTCCGTGCACACCACGAGAAAGGACAGAAGACTGCCGGTCTCAACGTGTACGAGGGCAAGGTCATCGATATGTGGGAAGCTGGAGTAGTTGAGCCCCTCAGGGTAAAGACCCAGGCTATCAACGCTGCTGCAGAATCCGCTATCATGATCCTCAGGATAGATGACATCATCGCATCCAAGCAGGGAGCACCAGCCCCCGGCGGTGCTGACATGATGCCACCAGGTGGAATGCCTGGCATGGATATGTAAGTTCCAAGAACGCTTACGAAAAAAAGCGCAGATCTCTCTGCGCTCAACACTTTTTTTTATTTTATCTCAATTCCACTGCTATTTCACAAAAAGTATAGCTTAAAAAAGGTCACGGCTTCCATTGGTCGATTCTGAGGAATGCCTATACCTAAAATGTCAACCGCGCCCTCACATCTTCGCGCGCGCATGCTGACCGCCCCCGAAGAGGCGATACTTTGACATATGCCCGAACTTCAGAAAAAAGAAAGCGAGCTTGAGTGAAGCCATCACAGAACGAATGCTGGACTTTTAAGTCTTGGTCTTGATGAATGCCCTTATGCACTGGTCATAAGGGGTATCTCAAAGATGAAATTGCTGCCTTTTCCAGGTTCACTTTCAACTCTGATGGTACCGCCTTGTACATCTATTAATTTTTTAACAAGAGCTAAACCAAGGCCCGCACCACTATACTTTCGTGTGGTCGAACCGTCTATCTGGACAAAGGGTTCAAAGAGATGCTCCATCTTTTCAGCAGTGATACCTATCCCAGTATCCTTAATTGAAAACTGAAGCACACCTTTTGTATGTTCAACGGTGACCTTTACAGAACCATCCTCGGTGAACTTGATAGCATTATCTATCAGGTTATAGAGAACATCCTTGAGCTTTTTCCTATCCACTACGACCTGTGTGAGTCCAGTCTTATAAATAAATGTAAGATCAATATTTTTCTTTATGGTCTTTGTCAGAAGACTGCTTTTGATCTCATTGAACAAAAGCCCCACATCTGTCAATTCGGGCTCTAGCGTCGAGAGGTCGATATGCTCGGTATTTGCAAAGAATAGGATCCTTTCCACCACGTCCAACAGTTGATACCCGCTCTTGCAGACATAATCTAGGTGTTTCCTTTGTTCTTCACCAATTATCTGGTCATCTCCATCCAGTAAAAGCTCAGAAAAACCAATTATCACGCTCAGAGGGGTGCGAAGTTCGTGGTTCACATTATTGAGGAGCTCGGTCTTTATTCTATTCGAGTCGTCTGCTAATGCTCTAGCGTATAAGAGGACCTGCTCTGCCTTTACTCTAGAGGTTATATCGACCAGTGTACCTATCAACCGGTGTGACCTTCCATCTTGGTCAATATCTCGTCTTTTGCCCTTACAGGATACCCATACCCATGTTCCTGATCGATGCCTCACCCTAAAATCCAAAGAAAATGGATCTGCTTTACTATCACTTGCTGTAATAACTTCCTGTACTATTTCCTTATCATCCGGGTGGACCAAAGAGAATAACAGCTTCAGATCCAATTGATAATCAATTGGGTTGAAGCCAACTATTTTGTATATGTAATCATCGATATACACATTGCCTTCATCCAGAGATAGCTCCCACAGGCCATAGCCACCTGCTTCCATTGCAAGAGATAGGCGCTCTTTGCTTTCTTGCAGTTCCAACTCTGCAAGCTTCCGGTCAGTGATGTCCCTCGCTATCCCTTCAATGGCAATTACATTGCCCATATCATCAAAGAAATATACATTATGTTGCTCGATCCAGATAACTGTTCCATCTTTCTTTATCCATCTGGATGCGACAGGCTTTCCTTTCTCTGCTTTTCCATCCAACAGTGCTCTGATGATATGGCGGTCATCTGGATGGGCCGCACCTAGGATCAATGAGGGGTCAGCATAGTGTTCTTCGGGGGTATATCCAAGAAGGCTTAGAGATGCGGGGCTCACATAGGTGAATCTTGGCTCGGCCCCCATCTCATAGCGATATATAGCATCATGCACTTTTTCAACCAATCTGGAGAAAGGTCTATCCAATTTCAATATCGGTTGACCATCATAAGGCATTTCTGCAATGTAAGTAACGAAGGTATCCTCGTCCAATCTATACGTTTCGATATGGACCATCCCACCCATGGTTTCCATATGTATATCGCTTGATGCTGTTCCATCTGAAGTGATCGCCTGGTCAATTATTTCCATGAATGCTATATTGCTGATAGCTGGAAAAATGTCTGTTATTTTTTTACCAATTATCTCAGCAGCCTGCAATCCGATATATTTTTCATATGCAGCATTGATAATAAGGACTTCAGAGTTTACAACTCTCCCCTGTTCATCCATGATCACCTTGTGGATCATAATGCCATTTGAATTCTTTTCAAAGAGAATCCGATATATATCTTCATTTCTCATAGATCTCCTCGTGATAGACTCTAAGGATTTGCTCATTATATGGATTAGACCCTAACATTCTACTAAATTTACATTAACGAATATAAATGTATTTGCCTTAACTCTTTATGTGGACATTAAATATGTTTTATTTTTTACATCCTATATTTGACAGTTCCCATTCCCAATGAAGGAATTGGTCCACTTATGTCTGTTCATATGGCACTGAGACTCGATCTTGATATATCTACACCATACGTCGGTCAAAACAAGCGCCTACGAACGGCGGACCTTCCTTCAAGTCAGCTATTCCTCAAAGGGATAATAAGGCATTAGAGGTGCAGTTTTGCTATATGCTCAAAAGTTTGTACATCTGATACAAGACCTATGCGCGCATGCAAGACTGAAGTGCCTGTTTACGTTCATGTTTCGATGGTGCAAGAACTGTTTACCGTGTCAATGATGAACACCAAATCCATCAGATGTGCACTCATCTATGCTTTGGTGCCAAGGCACTTCAATAGGTCCTGGGGGTCATACTTTGGTCTTATGACCCGTGTCCTTCCACGCATGCCCTTTCCTGAAAAATCAGCATCGATGAATTGCAAAGAGTTCATTTTCTCTACTATCTCATAAAAACGGGTATAGCCAAGTCCGGTAAGTCCATGGAAGGACTTGTAGAGGTCTCCGGTCTGTTGCTCATGGTTCTTTGCTATAAGGCCAAGCAAAGCTTGCTCATGCTCTGTCAGTGCACTGATACTGCGGCAAAGATACACTAGCCGGGATGCATCGTATGCCTTCTCCACGTCCTCTATGGAGATAGTGCGGCTTGCCCTGCGTTCAGCATTAAGCCCGGAGCGCCTGAGCAGGTCAATGCCCACACGCAGGTCCCCGGTCGTGCTTACATGCCCGACGATACACTCACATACATCATCTGGTACCACATCAGGGAAAAAGGCATGGAATATCCTGTTCCTTAAGATATCTCTTACTTCGTCTGGACCGTATCTTGGGAAATTTATCTCCTCTGGTAGAAAAACGGAGCCTACCCTGGGATCAAAAGTGAGTGGAGTACCAATATCACTAAAAATTGCAATCAATGCGATCTTTACACCGGGAAGGGACTCATGGGCCCGCAACAGGGAATACATTACATCGTCCGCATGCCCCTCAGGGAAAAGATAATTGATATCGTCTAGGGCTATGACGAGTACTTTACCAGAACTAGCAAGCACTTTAAATATTTTATCAAAGACCTTCGTACAAGCAATACCAGATGTGGGGGGCTTAATATTGACCAGCTTCTCATATATCCTGGATGCAACAGCAAAACGCGTGGAATCTATCTGGCAGTTGACCTTGGCAAAGATAAGGTTGTCTATATGTTCACTCATTTCAGTGAACACTTTTTGGATCGCCGTGGTCTTCCCCGTTCCTGGGGGGCCACGTACAAGGCAGTTCACAGGCCTCATTCCACGTACGATCGGCTTCAGACTGAATTTAAGGGCTTGGATCTGGTTATCCCTGTGTGCGAAATATTCAGGGAGGTGGTCCAGCTCCAACACTTCTCCATTCCTGAAGATGGTCTCATCCCACAAAAGCATGTCCTTGGTCATCTTTAGGCTCCATGTAACATCTATGCTATACTATACTATCTTTCAGTAATAGCTTTTGTCACTTGTCCCGTGTTAATGCTTATTTATGCAACAAATGTTGCAATGTTGAATATCGTCTCAACTAGCCTATCCACCTCTTCCTTTGTATTGTACAAAGCAAAAGAAGCCCTTACGGCACCATCGACCTCCAAGAAGCGTATGCCTGGAATGGCACAATGGTAACCACTGCGCACACATATCTTTCGGGTCTGGTCGAGTATCATTGCAACATCATGTGAGTTCATACCTGTTACGTTAAAAGGCAGGACAGATGATCGTTGCACAGGCCCATAGACCTCAACACCATCTATAGCGGCAAGCCTGCGGGCAGCATCCCGTGCTAGTGTCTGCTCATGTTTCTCTATGTGTTGCACTCCAAGGTCATTTATATATTCAACAGCTCTCCCAAGTCCGATAACACCTGGTATATTGGGTGTACCAGCCTCGAACTTTGTAGGGGACGCCTCTATCTCATAAGTATTCTCATCCACTGCCCGGACCATGCCTCCTCCTACCAAGAGTGGTTCGATGATGTCAGGTTCCTTGATGTAGAGCACGCCTGTGCCCTGTGGTCCCAGTAATCCTTTATGTCCAGCACATACAAAAATATCAGGGTCTATCGAGCTTATATCAAGGGGCATATGTCCAGCGGACTGAGACCCATCAATAAGCACTTTTACATCTTCCGCATGGGCGCAACGGACCACTTTACCCACATCCTGGACCGAACCAAAGACATTCGAT
>CAZBJM010000033.1:0-18036 GCA_964492225.1 uncultured Methanosarcinales archaeon | reverse complement strand
GGTAGAAGACGCAACAGCGTTTTCGGTAGAAGACGCAACAGCGTTTTCGGTAGAAGACGCAACAGCATTTTTCGTTATAGATCTAGCACGCGTTTATTGTTAACTGATCGTCTGATCAGAAATTGCTGAAATATGATCTAATTAGACAAACTCGTGTGGATAGATGGTGGAAACAAAAATATATAACTGCATATAATGTATATGGGTTAGAGAACATTTTGAGTGTAGTAGTACTCTTACGAGGTAAATATGAGAGTTTCCATGGACCTTGAACTAAAAGACATACCTGGGCAATTAGTCCTTGCTCTGAAGCCCGTTTCTGAATATAAGGGCAATCTTATATCGGTGGTACATCACCATGAGAAGAGGACGCCCCGTGGTAAGATACCTGTCCAACTGTTATTTGAGATAAGGTCTGAGCACCTTGATAATGTTATACGTGCCCTTGAAGAGAGTGGGATATGTGTTGTGAGCGTGGATGAAAAAAGATATTTCGAACATGGTGCTGTGATACTTATAGGACACATCATCCATACCGATATCAAGGATACCATCGACAAGATAGATAAGACCGGTTATGCCGAGGTCGTAGACCTGAACCTATCCATGCCGCATATAAATAAACCATCATCGGCTTCCCTCAAGATCGATGCTGTTAGCAAGCAACATATGAGAGAAGCGGTCGAACTGTTGAAATCCATTGCCAGAGAGAAGGACCTGCTGGTAATTGAACCGATAAACATGAACTGAGGCAGGAACAATGAGAACCATTCGTGCATCAATAATAGGCTTTGGATCTGTTGGACGCGGCGTAGCAAAAGTGTTCATTGACAAGAACGACTACCTGCGTAGCATAGGCATAGACATAAAGGTAATAGCCATAGCTGATTCCGCATCATCGATAGTGGATGTGCATGGTCTGGACCTTGCAGCAGTACTTGCCAGAAAGGCTGAAAAAGGAAACCTTGGAACTGGGACCCTTTCAGGAACCGATATCATCAAAACATTGGACCATGAACTTGTGATAGAGACAACGCCAACCGATATCAAGACCGGGGGTGCCGGCCTTATCAATATGATGGCCGCATTTGAACGTGGTATGGATGTGGTGACATCGAACAAAGGACCTTTTGCCATCAGATACAGTGAAGTAATGGCAGCCGCGAAAAAGGCCGGTTCACATTGTAGATTTGAGGCTACTGTGGGAGGGGCCATGCCGGTCATAAACCTTGCAAGGGACGTGCTTGCAGGGAATAAGATAACAAATGTGGAGGGCATCTTCAACGGAACTTGTAACTACATCCTAAGCCGCATGAAAGAAGAACAGGCTCCCTATGAGCAAATGTTGGCAGAGGCCCAAGAGCTTGGCATCGCTGAAAGGGACCCCTCCTACGATGTGGAAGGCATAGATACCGCATCCAAGCTCGTGATAGTGGCAAACGCTATTTTTGGGAAGGACGTCTCCTTTAAGGATGTCACAGTGACCGGTATCACAAGGATCACACCGGATGCCCTTGCACTCGCCCATGCAGATGGTTATACCATAAAGCTCATCGGAGAGGTAAACGAAAATAATATAAACGTTGCCCCAAAACTGGTGCCATTGAGTCATCCCCTATCAGTAGGTGGCACGCTCAATGTATTCTCTGTACAGACCGATCTTGCCGGCCCCATCACAATAACCGGTAGGGGAGCGGGGTCAATTGAGACGGCTAGTGCCATACTGAGTGATATTATCAGCATTTACAGGAACTAATGCCATTGGCATAAGCGGTGAACATGACAAGTTTCAGAGAATTTGCGCAGGTATGTAAAAGAATAGAAGCTACTCCGGGTTCTCTGGAAATGACAGCTATATTAGCAGAGTTCTTGAAAGGCGCGGACCCTGAGGACCTGCCGATCATCGCCCATTTCGTCATGGGTGAAGTATTTCCTGCCTGGACCTCACAGGAGATAGGAGTGGGAGCCAGTACCCTTTACACAGCCCTTGCACGGTCATCGGGACGAAGTGTCTCTGAAATTGAAGTGCTTGTCAGGGACACTGGAGATATTGGTAGGACTGCAATGGCGGCACTTAGCAAGAATACAAAAGGGCAAGCCACCTTCTCTTCCTTCCTTGAAGGAGATACAAGTCTGTCCATCCATGAAGTATTCGAGCGATTCCAGATCATATCCAGGTCTTCGGGAAAAGGTTCCCAGAACACGAAGATAAAGAACCTACAGTACCTTTTCAATGCAGCCGGTCCAGAAGAAGTGGCATATATCGCCAGGCTTGCCCTTGAGGATATGAGGATAGGAGTAGGCGAGGGTATCGTACGTGATGCTATAGCAATGGCCTTTGAGCTTCCTGTGGCATCGGTGGAGCGGGCTTTCATGCTTACCAATGACATAGGACTTGTGGCAGGCACCGCAAAGACAGGAGGTGCAGAGGCAGTAGACAGACTTGACCTGCGTCTGGACCGCCCAATTAGGATGATGTTGGCTCAGATAACCCCATCTATCGAATCGGCATTATCGGATATAGGGGAAGCGGCCATTGAATGGAAGTTCGATGGTGCGAGGGTGCAGGTACACAAGGATGGGGATAGGGTAACACTATATTCCCGCAAGCTTGAGGATATCACCAACTCTCTGCCGGACATTGCTGCATATGTGCGACAATATGTACACGCAGAGACAGCAATACTGGATGGGGAAGCCGTTGCTGTTGATGAGCATGGTCATCCCAGGGCATTCCAAGATATAATGAGGCGTCTGAGACGTAAACATGAGGTGGATTCCACTGCAAGGGAGATACCACTCACATTCAACATTTTCGATATCATGTACCTTAATGGGGAGAGCCTGATAGACCTACCACTTATCGAAAGAAGGGAAAAGCTTATGGAATGCGTGCAAGCCAGTGCATCGTTCAATGCAGACAAACTGACCCTAAGTGCAGACCCTGAAGAAATTAATGAGATATATGCGGAGGCACTTCGGGCAGGACATGAGGGGATCATGATAAAGAATCCAAGATCTCCCTACTCTCCAGGCAAACGCGGGAAGAACTGGCTCAAAAAGAAACCTGTCATGGAAACCCTCGACCTTGTGGTGATAGGTGCTGAATGGGGATATGGTAAACGTACCAGTCTCATGGGTTCCTATGAGCTGGCGTGCCATGAACCTGGCACTGGACGATTCCTGTCGGTGGGCAAGGTAGCAACTGGTTTTTCAGATGAACAACTATCAGAACTTACAACTCTTTTCACAGACCTCATTGCCATGGAATCGGCTACACGGATAGTGCTAAAACCCCATGTCATCTTCGAGGTTGCTTTTGAGGAGATACAGAAAAGCACAAACTACGACTCAGGTTACGCACTCCGTTTCCCAAGACTGGTAAATGTAAGGGAGGACAAATCCCTTGAGGATATCGAGACCATCGATAAGCTGGAACAGATGTATCGCATGCAACGAGAGAGGAACTGATATTGCAAATCCTCATATAATAACTGTACCTTTATAACGAACATGAAGAAGATCAGTGTAATCATCCTTATCGTATTGGTGGCTATGTCTGGCTGCGTTGGTAATTCAACAAATGCACAGGACACCGTGAAAGATACATCCGGTGCTACAGTCGTCTATCTTGACAATTCCTCATTCCATCCGGAAACTGCTAAGGTGTCCAGAGGGGAAACTGTAATGTGGATCAATAATGATACAGCCGCATCGGTGATAAAAGGAAATGCCTTCCAGTCGGGGACCTTAAGAAAAGGGGACAGTTATAGCTACACCTTTAACACATCAGGTACATTCAATTACCAGTTGTTATCACATCCCTGGACACGGGGTGGGGTAGTGATCGTGGAATAATGTCCATTCTTTTAGCTTAAGCAGGAAAAATGAACGATGCAAAGGAAGGCCTTGACCCTCAACTCTATATCCTCTCACTTTCAAAGTTGTTCAAGGATATGGGTACAGGAATGCTTTCATTTCTTATACCACTTTATATCATTGACCTGCATAGCACTATTTTTGCATCTGTGCCCATTGTGGTAAAAGCGGGCCTTGTTGCAACTGCATTTGGCATATCCAATACTATGTCCCAGCCCCTGCTGGGCAAGCTCTCTGATGAACTGAACAAAAGGAAGATATTCATTCTTACGGGTATGGCAGGTTTCACTATACTGTCATACCTATATGCAAATGTAAGTTCCTTTGAACATGTGCTTGTTCTGCGCTTCATACAAGGTATAACAGTAGGAGTGGCAGTTCCTGCTATCCTGGCAATGGTTGCCAATTTCTCAACAAGCAAAAATAGGGGAAAGGCCATAGGGATATATTCATCGTTGCGGGGGCTGGGTTTTGGAAGCGGACCAATTATTGCAGGTTTTGTATTAAAGTATTATGGATTTATAACATCGTTCTATGTTTGCACAGTCATGGGTATCCTGAGCACACTGCTCACCCTATTCTTTGTTCAAGAAAGGGAAGGGGAAAAGAAACAAGACCTGAGGGACAAAAACCTTCCAAATGACCCTCAGTTCATGGTGCTAGCCATTGCAATGTTCATGATGATGGTAGGGATAATGATAATTTTCGCCTTCCTGCCGGAATATCAGGAACAGCTCAATGCTAATGAATTCTTATTAAGTATGGCAGTATCAGCATATGTACTTGTAAGGGTCATATTCCAGACACCTATGGGCATCATATCGGACAGGATAGGAAGAAGGAATATCCTAGCATATGGTTTGCTATTGAATGTCCCAATTGTCATTGGACTTGCATATGTGAGCAATATCACAGAACTTATAGCCCTGCGTGCCCTGCAGGGAATTTCCATGGCTGCTGTGGAGACCCCTATCATGGCACTGGCAGTAGAGCTGACCGGAGCTAGGAATGTAAGCTCGAGGGTAAGCATTATCACTGCCGCACAAGCCGGGGGTATGGCCCTTGGACCAATATTAGGTGGCTTACTAGCAGGATATGTATCGTTCAAGACACCATTCTATCTGTGCGCTATATTTATCCTGCTATCCTTATTCCTTGTACTTACAAGAATAAAAGAACCAAAAGGACAGCTTAGTGAGTAGCGGTCTGGCCACAGAATGAGCTTATGAAACTTGAGAATGAATCTTCAAGCCGCCTCCGTTCTGTGATATCACAAAAGATGATTATAGCTCCGATGGTCTCGTTCTTACTGTTCTTGATGGGTGACCCGATGACATCCACCGGAATGTGGTTGTTATCCTTGGAAACAAGTGTCGCATCTTCACAAAGACCATAGAATGCCCCTTCTTTCATGACCTTTTCTGTAGGATTTGATACAGCCTCTCCTGTAGCTCCACATATGACCTTAAAGATGTGATCGATAGACTCTCCCAAGGCTTCGTCCGACCTATAGCCGGTCATTGCCTGTGCCATTCGGTTAATGTGCCCGACACGACCTTGTGAATCTGTTGATATGATGGCATCTCCCATGTTATCAATGAGAGAACTGACCCAATTGTCTTTCTGAAAATCCATTTCCTTCTCTTGTGCGTTCTTATGAAGGGCGATCTCTATGTTGCTCCTGAGCTCCCTGTTATCAAAAGGCTTTAATATGTGTCCAAAAGGTTCTGTCATCTTCGCCCGTTGCAAGGTCCTTTCATCAGAATAGGCGGTCAAGTAGACAATAGGTATCTTCAGGTCTCTATGGATAATAGATGCTGCTTCTATACCATCAATATCGCCTCTAAGCACGACATCCATCAATACAAGATCTGGAGCATGTTCCTTTGCCATTTTAATGGCCTCTTCTCCAGTTGAAGATATACATGGCACGATATAGCCAAAGCTTTCCAAGCTTTGCTTGATGTCCAAGGCAACTATACGCTCATCCTCGACCACCAGTATCTTTTTACCTGCCATCATCAATATCCTCTTTTTACATAGGAGAGTTCCTTGAACTTTATTCTGAACAAAGTACCATTCTTGTCGTGAAGCTCAATATGTCCTCCTATCTGCTCCACAAGTGAGTTTACCAGTTGCATGCCAAGTGAATTTGTATCTCTGAAATCTATCCCTTCAGCGAAACCTACACCATTGTCGCTGACATTCATTATGAAATGGTCGTCCTCTGCATATATTTCAATGCTGATCTTACCGGGACCTCCATGAAATGCATGCCTGAGGGAATTGGATACCAGTTCATTGACAATCAACCCAATTGGTATGGAAGTATCTACTCCGAATATTACATTACTTATATTTAAAGTAATGTGAATGTCACGGGGAGAGTATCCATAGGAATTTATAAGGGATTCCACAACAGTTTGGATATAATCTTCCATATCTACTTTTTCCATATTCTGTGACATGCACAGTTTTTCATGTGCAAGGGCCATGGACCTGGTCCTGTGTTGGCTGTCCCTGAATGCATCGACGACCTCTTTATCTTTGAACTTTCGTGACTGGATGTTGAGCATACTGGAAATCACCTGCAGGTTATTCTTGACCCGGTGGTGTACCTCTCTGAGCAGCAGGTCTTTCTTATGGGCCTCTTCGACCTTCTTTATATCAGTAATGTCCTTCACCACAGACATGACCTCTTCATGGCCACTCATAACGATCCTTGCTTCATAGTCCCTTATTTCTCCTTTGACAGGTAGTTGGTAATGAAGGGTCTCCATGTTCCCGGTCCGAAGTACATTTTCAATGACTGCAAGCTCCATCGTGGCAATGTCAGCAGGCAACACATCGTCGATCGTTAGGTCATTGAGGTGGTCTGGGGATTCATAAATGCACCCATCCGTAGATAACTTATACCTGAATATCGTTCCATCCTTGCGTATATGGAATACCATATCAGGCATGGCTTGCATTATAGCCTTCAGGCTTGCATCCTTTTTAAGCACAAGGAGCCGTGACTCTTCCAGTGATGAGAGTAATAGATTGATAGAGCTACCGAGGTCAGATACTTCATCATCACCGGCTTCATAGACCCGTTGGGACAGGTCCTGACTTTCCCCTATGCTTTTAATATCAGCATTGAGGTCCTTCATGCGTGAAAGGAATGAGATGTCAAGCATATACAAAGTGACATATCCAAAAATAAAGGGTATTATCATTAGGACCAGCAATAGATAGGTCATGGTTATCCTGCCCAGATGATATATAGGGCGGGCACTGCTCACCTGCAATGCTACATCCGGATCACCATATATGTCAGAACAAAAGATGATTCCTGAGATGGTGCTTGTATTCATATCATCAAGGTACATTTCCTCTCCTGTTGTGAGAAGAAGGTCTGTGCTCTTGAGCCCATCTTTTTGTTTTTGACAGGGCATTGTGATAGCGAGTTTACTCCTCTCTGAAAGTAGGTCCTGTTCGGCTTTGTCCATGAAGCGCCCCATCAGGACCACACCACCTATTGGAATATTTTTATCTACCTTCACTATGGGCTGGGATGTAAGCATGATGGGTATTGGTCCTATGTCAAGCAGTCCTGTCTTCCTACTATCCCTGTCATCATGCTGAAGAAGATATTTGTTCGAATCAAGGTGGTCTATAATGAATTGTGGCACAGGCATCATGGTCTTGTTTGGAAGGTCCATACCTTTTGAATAGATCAATGTACCAGAGCTGTCGTAGAATAAAGCAAAACCTACCCTTTGATTAAGGAAGGTATCGTCCATGAGGTATTTATCGATATATTTATCGTTCTCTTTACGGACAAAGTAATAGGTCTCATCCCACACAGACCAGTCGGCCGTCTTCATTTCTAGTTCCATTAGATCCCAGAAGAGAGAGTTCCTGGCATTTTGGAGGTTCTCTTTCATTTCCCCCCTTTCAAGTTGATCAAAACTATTGGAAACAATGACCTGAAAGCTCAGGAAAGAAATGAGGACCAGCCCGGTAAGTGTGATACCAAGCAGTGTGATCGTCTTTCTCCGTAAAGTGGTCATATTGCAGTCCGAATAAGATGAAAATAGCAGAGCTGGTGGGCTCGGAACTATATGCAATATGTTATGTGTAAGATATATTTAACACTTGTCAGCCCACAACGCTCAATCCAGATATCCTCACAGATGGAGCGATGATACCACCAACCTTCCGCACATCAGTGCCAGCACCATTGATCTGCGTGAGCATTTCAAATATATTGCCAGATATCATCAGGGAACTTATTGGTTTGTCAAGCTGCCCATCCTTGATAGTAAAAGCGTTCCTTGCTTCCACTGAGAAGTCACCGGATATGGCATTAGCAGTATGGGCACCTATCACCGTATTTACATAGATGCCTGTATCTGTGTCGGATATAATGTCGCATCCCGGGTATTCGATCATGAAGTTGCGTGGGCCTATCCCGGGTGTTGAAGCATATGAACCACGGGAGGCATTACCAGTGCTATTTACCTTGTCCTTACCTGCTGTGTAAGAATTATAGAGATATGAGCGGAAAATTCCTTTGTCTATTACCTTTGTCGTTTGTGAAGGTACACCCTCATCATCCACGCGACTGGTACCAATGCCACCGGCAAGCAAGCCGTCGTCGGTTATGGATAATCGCTCTGTTGCTATCTGCTCCCCTAAACGTCCTTTCAGGTTCGAGCGTCCCTTTTGTACATTATCGGAGTCTATTGATGGAACAAAGGCACTTCCGAGCAGATCTGAAAATGCGAATGGGTGCAAAATAACATCGGTCCTGTGTGGCTCTATGGACATGCCATGTTGTGACCTTAGGGAAAGTTCTGCGGCGTTCTTGCCTATTGCGGTGAAGTCGATATCATCCTTTCTGGATATTGCGAAGTCATAGGCTGTGGAAGTATCCCCAGACCTTGTAATGGTATCTGCGAAGCCGGTGATAGCAGTGAAGTCCTCCTCTATCTCCACTCCATTTGTGTTCATTATGAGGCGCTTTCCAAAGCTACGTGAAAAGTTACCTGAGGTAATAATGATCCCCGGGACCATAGCTGCACCTTCTATCATCATCGTTGCCCGCTCAATGCATGTATCAAGCCCCATATGCACAAGTTCAGTATCCACGATATCGGAGACTTCTGGATATCTGCATGATGCGGGTAATGCAACCCAGTCAGGGTCCCTTTCCCTCACCTGTGCAGACATGACTGCACTCTTTGCAGCATTCTCTATGTGACAAAGGTCGTTGGTGCTTGCAAAACCAACTGCTCCATTGACAATGGCACGGATCCCAAGCCCCTGGGATATGTTCTCCTTTGCTCCTTCGATCTCCCCTTTCCGAATATCCACCGATGTGGTGTGCTCTTCTGAAATAAGGATCTCAGCTTCGACCGCACCTGCTTTAAGAGCAGCCTTTAGGCCTTTTCGCGCAACCTCGAACATCATTCAGGCCCCTCCCACAAGGGCTTCAGATATGAGCAGATGTGGTGAACCATCGGTAACTGGCACAACCTGCCCTCCCTTGCCGCATCGACCCGAGTTGAGGCGCAGGTCATTGCCTACCATCTTTACATTGTTCAGGATCTCAAGGGTGTTACCTGAAAGGGATACATCACGGATGAGTGACGTCAATTCACCATTCTCGATAAGATAACCCTTCTCTGCATTGAACTGGAATACCCCTTCACCGGTATTGACCTGTCCACCCCGGGAACCAATAAGGTACATGCCATTACCTATTTCTTCCAGCATCTCCTCCAGTTTGGAGTTACCATTATCTATGTAGGTATTGCTCATCCTCACAATGGGTTTTGCATGACCCTGTGCCCTGCAGTGACCCGGTTTTCCACCAAGTTTGGCAGCCGTTTCCCTGGAATGCAGGTATGATGTGAAGACACCATCTTTGATGAGCACGGTCTTTTCTGCCTGCGTGCCCTCGTCATCGAATGGGAAGAATCCATATTCATGCAAGGTGGGGTCGTCGATTATATTGATCAGTGGTGAAGCTATCTGTTGTTGTATCCTGTTCTCCAGAACTGAACTGCCCTCGAGGACAAGATCTGCTTCTGAAGCATGGCCTACCGCTTCGTGTGCAAAGACACCGGCAAGTTCCTGGTCCAGTATAACAGGCATGCTACCACCTTTTGCAGGCTTTGCATCAAGTAGCTCTAGTGCAGTCCTTGCAGCGGACTCCGCAAGTTCAAAGGCATCGTACTTATCAAAGATCTCATAGCCAGTAACGCCAAACCTGCTCTCCCTGCCTGCCTGATATATACCTTCCCTGGAAGCTACGGCGCTTATGGCAAAGCCTGTCCTGACAAGTCTGTATTCTCCTTCTATGCCAGTAGAGTCGGTGTAAAGCACCTTTAAGGAAGATTCACTGTATACCGCACTGGTACTTGAGATCCCCTCATGCTTTGCCCTTGCACCTATCTCCTTCAATAACGCAACCTTCTCCTCAATAGAAACATCCCTGGGGTCTATCTTTATCCTGGGCATGTCCCTTGCAATGGGCTTTGAGACATCCAGCATCTGTACCTTTTCCTTTGGGGACCTTTCATTCATCCCCAAAGCGAGTTCTGATGCAGTGGCTATGGCCTTGTTAAGATCAAAGTCCCCATCCACCGAGGTATAACCCCAGGAGCCTTTGCTCAGGGCGCGGACCCCTGCTCCTTTGGTATAGTTCTCAGAAACCTCCCGTATAGTTCCGTTATCCAGAATTATGGATGTAGAAGTTCCCTCAATTATCTTAGCATCGAAAAAGTCGACCTTGCGCATGTTCACCCACATCCTCTATCATGCAGGGACTACATCTGACAGATCCAAGTTCAACTTAAAGTTGGCCAGGCTCTGAAGTTTATCCATGATACGCTTCTTATCAGGACCGACAAAGCTGTGCTCGATCACTTCTACAATGGTCGTTACAGGCACTATCTGGATCTTGTCCCTATATGCTTCCTCTATCAACACGTCATCTTCGTTGGACTTGGGGATGATGACCTTCTTTATCCCAGCCTGTGCTGCAGCTTCTATCTTGTAGGTCACACCACCGATGGGCAATACATCACCACGTACCGACAGTGAACCTGTCATTGCCACGGACTGGTCAATAGGTATACCTTCCAGGGCGGATATGACTGCAGTGGCTATAGAAATTGATGCACTGTCGCCTTCGACCCCCTCATATGTGCCTATGAACTGGATGTGGATATCGTGGTTCATTATACTTTTCCCGGTAATGTTCTTGATGACAGCAGATACATTCTGGACAGCTTCCTTTGCTATGTCCTTGAGCATGCCCGTAGCAATGACATTCCCTTCAGAACTTGACATAGCGGGTGTCACTTCGGCCATTATCGGCAACACTATACCAGAATCGCCCCCCATGACCGCAAGACCGTTGACCCTACCAATGGCACCGCCTTTCTTTTTGAAGAGTTGGTAGTCGTTCTTGCGCTCGAGGTAATTATCAGCAAGCTGTTGCTCTATGGACCTTGCCATCTTTTTGGCAGCAAGCACATGGGTTGCAGTGACTATCGTTGCACCTTCGGAGTGTGCTATATCCCCAGCCACCCTTACAAGTCCTCCAAGGTCACGCAGTTTGAGCGTCAGATGACCTTTCCTTCCAGCCCTTCTCTGGGCCTCGCGTATCACTTCATCCACTGCACCTTTATCAAAGGGAGGTATATGTCCGTCCCTCATGACCTCCTGAGCAACGAACCTCACGATGTTCTTACGGTTCTCGGGGGTGTCGTCTATGGATTCACGCATGAAGAGCTCGTAACCATATCCCTTTATACGTGACCTCAATGCGGGGTGCATCTTTTCCATTGCGTCCAGGTTCCCTGCGGCCACCATTATGAAATCACATGGTACAGGCTCTGTTTTTACAAGTGCCCCTGAGCTCCTCTCGGACTGTCCGGTGATAGGATATTCCTTTTCCTGAAGAGCGGTCAACAGACTTTGCTGCGATTCGATGCTGAGGGTATTTATCTCGTCGATGAAAAGCACACCTTTGTGGGCTTTGTGGATATCCCCACCCTCCACCCTGTCATGTGCCGGGGTCTCAAGTCCACCGGACTGGAAGGGGTCATGCCTTACATCACCAAGCAGAGCACCTGCGTGTGTACCGGTAGCATCGATGAAGGATGCATGTTCCTTTTGAAAGTTCGAGACTACCATTTTGGGGATCATTATGTCTTCTTTTGGGAGGAGCTGGCGGGTAAGCAACAATATCAGTATGGCTGCTATTATACCCCACAGTACCTGCCCTGAAAAGAAGGAGTATATGACGATCCCAAATACAAGTATCATCATCATCATGTTTCTGGATTGCGCTTTTTTCTGCGCCTCCATTTTGTGGGCCATTACTATTTCTCTTCCCTTGCCGGCGGGGACCAACCTTATCCTGGGATTGTTGTTGTCCTCGGGGTTCGGATAGGCCAGTATGTCCTGGAGCTCTTCCTTTGGCAAAAGTTCTGCCATAGCCTTGGCAAGTAGTGATTTCCCTGTACCGGGACTTCCTATCATCATCACATGCCTTCTTTGGCTGGCTGCTTTTTTAACAACCTCGACAGCGTGTTCCTGTCCTATGATCTGATCGATAAGGAGCTTTGGGACCTCTATGGAATCTGTGGTCACAAAAGAATCACCGTAGAGCTCATTTACATCGCCGGAAACGATTTTTTCATTCTCCATGGTCTACTCACAGTTTTTGATTTGTTCACTGAAGCACGCACTAAATATATACTTGACGGTTTTTTTCTAATTGTAGTTCAAGTCGTTTTGAGACTATCAAAGTAAAAACAACATTTATTAATGCTGCCACTGTATAAGTAGCTATTTATCCTTTGGGAAGGCAGGTGTTATATGAAACAGTTCTGGGTGTTCTTCATGCTGTTGGTGGCTATCTTTTCCTTGTCATTGACTGGAAACACGAACAAAGATACTGGAGAGTATATTCACCTGAAACAACTGGATATCCGTTTTGAGGATACCAGTGCGCAATTGACCTTGCATTATGATCTCGATAGTTTCTCAAAGGCATATGTGCTCCTGCTTGGAAGCTACAATCTTAAGCCTGCCCTTGAAAGTTTGCTATTTGACTTTGAACAAGTGCATTTCAATGAGATCGGAAAGGATTACGCAATAGTGCATGTATCTAATATCTCCAGACAGAGCTCCGGTTACTACCTGCACGATGCACATGTCCTGGGGTCGAGGGTGGACACACTGGTCATTGTATATCCCGATGGATCAAAGAAGAGTATTACTGGTGCCATATCAACGCCAAACACCTTCTACGGCGGATGAGTATAGCATACGTATATAATTTATGATTAAAATGTCCATATCTGTGCCGAGGTTGTCTGATCAGGATTTCGCTATCCTTATCGCTTTTTTGTAAGCATTCTCAATTTTTCACGTAAATTCCTAAATGCTGCCCGCCCTCGGGAAGAACGCGCGCGATTGGCGGCGAGCCGGGGCTTGGACTGTAAAAAGGTGCCGCGTTTTTAGTTAGAAGATGCAACCGCGTCTTTCGTTATATATCTAGCACGCGTTTATTGTTAATTTATTATCTAATCAGAAATGGAGGAAATATGAGCTAATTAGACGATCTCTGTGCCAAAAAAGCATTCAACCCAAAACCTTTATCAACAATAACACATTATGTGGGGTGCTATCAGTTGCCTGATGAATGCGGCAAACTGCAAGACGGACAAACAGATAGCAATAACAGGATGGGCTCGTGGTCTAGCTGGTCATGACGTCGCCTTGACATGGCGGAGGTCCTGAGTTCGAATCTCAGCGGGCCCATTGGATCCTAAGGATGGATTCGAAAAGTTTAAATCCAAATACAGATATTAGAGCAAAACGTTCGCATGCCCAGGTAGCTCAGTTCGGGAGAGCGCTGCCCTGAAGAGGCAGTTGTCCCCGGTTCAAATCCGGGTCTGGGCACCTAAGAAGTAAGGACAAGAAACGCAGAACATCAGTAGTGTAGCGGTCATCACCTGGCGTTGCCAACGCTAGAACCCGGGTTCGAATCCCGGCTGATGTACTTTAAATTTACTTTCTCTCTTTTTTTTTAATTTTACCTCATTATTGGAGGAATTATTTGAAAGATGGATCCTTGAGAATAGAAACAAATGTACAGGACACTATTATAAATGTAGTGTGCGTGCTATTAATTATCGCATGCTACTCATTTTTGATATTTAATTGGCAATCCATTCCTGAAAAGATCCCAGCCCATTACAATGCCACAGGCGGTATTGATAGATTTGGAGATAAAATTGAAATATTGTTCCTTCCAATTCTTATGTTATTGAGTTATGTAGGTATGACCGTAGTGGAAAAATATCCAAAATACTGGAATACAGGCATTAGGGTAAATGAGGCAAATAAAGAACGTGCCTATAGGATCTTAAAAGACCTCCTTATGACAGAAAAACTACTTGTGATTTCATTATTCTGTTATCTATCAATATATGGAGTGCAGGTAGCCCCTCTCCCCCCATTGTTCCTCCCGCTTCTTTTAATTCTAACATTTGCTAATATTGCATATCATTTGATCCGCTTGAAAAAGTGCGCCGCATATAAATAGTCAAAGTTATACATCTTTCGATGTCCTGCGCGCATGCTACCAGCCGCCCTATCGGTGATAAAACCTATGCGAGTTCAAAGTATTGCCACACGGACATGCTTTGTAAACTTGGGGGAAAGTGGTGCATGTCATGCACGCGCGCGAAAAGCTTGGCACGCCAATGCTAGAACCCGGGTTAGAGTCCCGGCTGATGTATCTTTTTTTATAACAACACCAATTAGCATCGATTATGTTCCAGAGCTTCTGATATTGGATAAGAGAGCAAGTTATATATCATGTTAAATATCTCTCTCCCTCATGAAGGAAGAACAAATGTGCGGGACCCCTGCAGATGACGTATTCACTCTGTTCAATAGCCATCCAGAGGGCTTGGACCCAGATGAAGCTAAAAGGAGACTTGAAAAGGACGGCTATAATGAAGTGGCATCCAGACAGGAACATGGCCCTATCTATCAATTCCTAAAACAATTCACAAGTCCATTGATATATTTGCTGCTTATTGCAGCTGCTATTACATTCTTCCTGGACCAAATAGTAGATACTATTGTAATACTGTTCGTGGTCCTGGCAAATGCAGTCATCGGTTTTATTCAGGAAGGGAAAGCACAGAATGCACTAAAGTCCCTCGCAAAATTGCTTGTGCCTGAGGCCCGGGTACTAAGAGGAGGGGCAAGCAATACGATACCAAGCAGAGAATTGGTAGTTGGAGATATAGTACTACTGGAATCTGGTAACCGGGTGCCTGCTGACATGCGTCTGTTCTATACCAAGAACCTGAGGGTCGATGAATCCATACTCACTGGAGAGTCGGTTCCTGTGGCAAAGACCTCAGATATCATAACCGTCGGATGTGAATCATTCGCTGACCAGAAGAACATGGTCTTTGCCAGTACCCTGATAAGCCAGGGACAGGGCAAGGGGATCGTAGTGGCCACTGGCAGTGCGACCCAAATAGGAAAGATATCAGAGTTCATACGCGAGAGCAAGGAGATATCAACCCCCCTTATACAGAAAATGGCACAAATGAGCGTGGTTCTCTCGGTCGCCATTGTCGCCGTGGCAGCTGCTACGTTCGGTATAGGTATGCTAAGAGGTTATGAGACGATAGATATGTTCATGGCCTCGGTGAGCCTTGCCGTGGCTGCCATTCCCGAAGGATTGCCCGCGGTCATTACGATATCCATGGCAATAGGTGTGAACAGGATGGCAGCAAAGAACACCATCATCCGCACCATGCCCGCGGTCGAGACCCTTGGAAGTGCTACTGTGATATGTACCGACAAGACTGGTACACTTACAAAGAACCAGATGACCGTGACACAGATATATGTTGACGGTAGGCACTATGATGTTACGGGGATAGGCTACAGGCCAGAAGGGGAATTCCTATCCAAAGGAGAAAGGATAGACCCTATGGCAGATAGTGTCCTTGTGGAGGTACTGCGTGCCGGGGTCCTGTGCAATGATGCCTCCCTTCGAGGGAATGATATCGATGGGGACCCCACGGAAGCTGCACTCCTCATATCCGGCATCAAGGCAGGGAAATTCGGTCAACCCCGTATCGATGTCATACCTTTTGAATCAGAACATAGGTTCATGGCCACCCTGCACACGAAAGATGATTCTTCTAATGTGATCTATGTAAAAGGTTCCCCAGAGACCATATTGAATATGTGTTCATCCCAATTCGACGGACAGAACGCGGTTCCTCTGGACCACGATGCGGTCATCCAGGCATCTGAAAGGATGGCATCAGAGGCCTTGAGGGTACTGGGAATGGCATATAAAGAAGTCCCCTCGGACATATCCAGTATAGAGCCCGACGACATAAAGGATATGGTGTTCATTGGCCTTCAGGGTATGATGGACCCGCCCCGTGATGGAGTACCAGAGGCGGTCCATGCCTGTAAGACCGCAGGCATTAGAGTGATCATGATAACAGGGGACCACCTGAGCACAGCCTATGCAATAGCCACACGGATAGGCATAGAGACAAAAGGTGCACTGGCTGGAAAGGACATAGAGAAAATGTCAGATGAACAGTTTAGTGAGGTATTGAGGTCGGTCTCGGTGTTCGCGCGTACCTCCCCGGAAGATAAACTAAGGATAGTCAAACTCCTTAAGCAAAGTGGGGAAGTTGTTGCAGTGACGGGGGATGGTATCAATGACGCACCTGCCCTGAAGACAGCTGATATAGGTATATCCATGGGTATCACCGGCACAGAGGTTGCCAAGGATGCATCCAACGTCGTACTCGCCGATGATAATTTCTCATCCATAGTAGCTGCCATTGAAGAAGGCAGGGATGTCTATAGCAAGATCCAGAAAATATTGCTCTGGACACTGCCAACCAATGGTGGACAGGGATTGACAATAGTGTTGGGTGTGCTTCTGGGTGTCGCAACCCTGCCACTTGTACCCCTGCAGGTCCTTTGGTTGAACACTGTTACAGCGATCGGCCTGGGCGTACCTATCACCATGGAGCCTAAGGAAAGGGGGATCCTTGAAAGACCACCAAGGCCACCAAAGGAGCCGATAATAACATCCCTTATAATAAGAAGGATCGTTTTTGTATCACTGCTCATCGTTGCAGGTGCCTACCTGAACTTTTATATAAAGCTAGGAGACGGAGGAAGTATTCCTGCTGCCCGTACAGTTGCACTCAATGCGATCATGTTCTTCCAGATATTCTTTTTGTTCAATTCCAAGTCCATGAACGAATATGTCTATAAGGACCTGTTCTCGAACAAGTACATGAATATGGGGATCGTGATCGTGCTATTGCTACAACTGTTGATAACCTACCACCCATACATGAACATGATATTCTCAACAGCACCGATCCTGATAAAAGACTGGCTGATGATAACGCTGATATCCAGTACGGTATTCTTCTTGATCGAATTTGAAAAATACCTGTGTAAAAAGGGGTACCTTTCCTGAACAGGACATATTGCAGGAAAAGATGCATTAAGGACATTACCCTATGCGTCTATTTCCTGCGCAGGTAACTTTCATCCATGGGATAATATTCAGTTGCGGAATTGATAAGCTCCGATGCTGTGTTCCTTTCAAAGGAGTATACCTCGACCCTTACGCCAGATGCTCTAAGGTGGTTCACCAGTGCTGTGAAATCCCCATCCCCACTTACCAAGGCCACAGTATCCACCTTATTGGATATAGAGATAGCATCGATAGCAATTCCCATGTCCCAGTCCCCTTTAGTGGATCCATCGGGTCTTATCTTCAACTGTTTTGTCCTGACCTCCCAGCCAATGCTCTTCAATAGATACTTGAACCCAGACTGGTCCACGTCCTCAGTTTCCACGATATATGCAATAGCTCTTACCAAAGGCCTTCCATTAAGGACGGAAGAAAGCAGCTTTTCATAATCAAGCCTGCGGTCTGAATAATTGTTTCTGGCCGAATAGAATATATTCTGCCCATCAGCAAAGATCGCAACTCGCTGGTCACTGAATTGTGTGTTTCCATTTTGAGAAATATACATGATAAAACTCCAATTATACCCGTAAATGTTCTTT
>CAZBJM010000032.1:0-19197 GCA_964492225.1 uncultured Methanosarcinales archaeon | reverse complement strand
ACGTGAAAAATGGAGTATGCTTAAAAAAAGCGATAAGAACATAAAGCGAAATTCCGATCAGACGATCTCTGTTCGAACAACAAATAACTAGGATCTCCCCTCGGTCCTGTCATTGAGCAGCAGTGGATACCATGCATATAAGTACAACGGACCAATTATATTACACTGGTTATGTAGTAGTAACATAAAAGGAGAAATAAGAATATGGACACATGGATCTTTGCAATTGGTGAAAATGATATAAAGGATGGAGAAATGAAACAGGTGACCGTGGATGGTGAAAGGCTGCTCTTGCTTAGGAAAAGCGGAACCTTTTATGCACTATCGGACAAATGCCCGCATATGGGATGTTCCCTTGCAAAAGGCACTTTCAAGGATTTCATTATACAGTGCCCATGTCATAACTGGCGCTTTGATGTAAGGAGTGGGGAATTTGCTGATGCAAAACAGATAAAAGTGCCATCCTATGCCACCAAGGTCACGGATGCTAAGGTATTCATCGAAAAGAAAGGGTGAAATTCAATGAAGAAAGTATTGATGTACACCCTCAGTACATGTCCCTGGTGCATGAAAGCAAAGAACTTCTTCAGAGAGAATAAGATCCCCTTTGATTACATCGACTATGATAAAGCGGATGAGAGCACCCGTGAGTCTATAAAGGCTGACTGTGCTTCCCATGGCGAAACCATGTCATTCCCCTTTGTGAAGATAGGGGAAGGTGTTGTTGTAGGCTATAATCCTCAGAAATACACTGCCCTGTTGGAGCAATGAAACCACATGGAAATGTCAAAGCGTGCAGAACAACTCCGTACCATGTTCCAGAGGCTGGTCGACCCTCTGGGATATAAGTTCAGTCCCGATACGGAGCTTGTCAATTTCCTTCTGGAGCAGGAAGTATTGCTAGAAAAGGAAAAGGGAAGTCCTTTCTGTCCATGCCAGGGTCTGACTGGTGACAGGGAAGAGGATATGCGATTGGTGTGTCCATGCATCCCATTCCACAAAGAGCACTACGATACAATGAAGCGTTGCTGGTGCGGCCTTTATATCCATAAGGATGTGGACGATCCGGATACATTGATGCAGATCTCAAAGAAAGAATTTGAAGAGATGCTTAAAAGTAAGTAAAGGTCCGGTCGATACAATAATAGCGATGTCTTAACAGCAAATGGGGAACATGTCTGAACGATAATTAAAAAAAAGAGGAGAACAGGGTTATTTCTCCTCTTCACCTTTGGGAGGCTTTTCACCTATCTTCCCTTTTTTATCCCTTAGACCCCTTTTTATCATTACTCCTTTCTTTGCATCTGTATTCCTTAACATTATATCCACTCCTTTTTACTGTGATGCCACTGTATCACAGGGCACACACACCTTTCTTTTCAGATCCTCTATCTCCCGCACTGCGACCCCAACACCATATAAGGAGGACATGGTCTCGCTATTGACAACTGTTGCTATCTCACCTACTGCAACAAGCATTCCAAGGTTCAGGGCAGCAGCACTACTTCCCACAAGGAAGGCATGATCTGGCATATGCGTGTTCATCAAGATGGCCATCCCCGACAACGCAAGCCTTTTCACGGTTTCAAGCACCAGGACCTGGTTACCAAAATCAAGATGGGACGTTGGCTCATCCAGGAGCAAGAGCGAGGGTTGTTGGGTAAGTGCGCGAGCTATCAGTACCATCTGACGCTGACCACCACTTAGACTGTTCAAGGTCCTGTCTGCGAGGTGTTCAGTGCCTGTCATGGCCAATGAATGCCTTGCAATTTCCATATCCTTCTCTCCAGGTGAGGCAAACATGGAAATGTGGGGAGTGCGGCCCATCACAACAAAATCAAGCACTGTGAATGGAAAGACTATCTCGTTCTGTTGGGGTACATATCCTATCGAACGGGCTATCTTGGCAGCTCCCAAAGATACTGTGTCCTCACCGGATATGCGAACCACACCTGCGCTTGGTTTGAATATACCTGCAATGCACTTGATGAGTGTGGATTTGCCTGCACCGTTTGGACCCAGGATGCACATGACCTCTCCTTTGCGAAGTGAAAAGGAAACATCCTTGAACACCTGGGACCGACCATAGGAATAGGCAACTGAATCGACTTCAAGGATCAGTTCCATCCCATGTGCCCCCTTTTAAGCAGATATGCAAACAAAGGTGCCCCCACAAGAGCCGTGATTATACCCAGCGGGATCTCTGTTGCAGCTACCGTGCGTGCAATGCCATCCGCAAGCAACATGAACGAAGCTCCTGCCACCATGCTCATGGGTAGCAAACGGCTGTAATTGGGCCCCACTATCATTCTGCATATATGAGGCACTACCAAACCTACCCAGCCTATGACACCACTGACACTGACAGCAGCAGATGTGACAAGGGTTGCACAGATAATTATTACCAGACGCATCCTATCTACATTTATTCCCAGCGATTTTGCTTCCTCATCACCTAGTGATAGGATATTGATACGCCATCGAAGCAGGAACAATACCAAAGATCCGGCAAGCATGGGGATAAATATACCATAAAGGTCTTTGTAGCGCACACTGGAAAGACTCCCCATGAACCAGAATACAATTGCTGGAAGCTCATTATAGGGATCGGCCACGTATTTTGCAAGGGATATGAAAGCATTGAATATCGATGTAACTACAATTCCATAGAGAATGAATGCAAGAGTACTCGTACCCCGGCTGGCTTTGCCCATATACAAAGCTGCAAACACTGCCACAAGACCAAAGATGAAAGAGTAGGTCTGTATAGCAATATAGCTGTTCGAGGTGAGTATAGCAAGACATGCACCAAAACCAGCACCTGCTGCAACTCCCAGTATATCAGGGGACACTAGAGGATTGCGGAATATACCCTGAAAGGAGACACCGGATACAGAGAGTGCCGAGCCTACCAGAAGAGCTGCTAATATCCTTGGGAGCCTGACACTGAACAATATGGTGTGCTGCGTGGATACTGGTACAGGGGTACCAAAGAGCACAGAAGATATTGTTTTTACAATGTCGTCTACAATGTGAACTGCATCGATCTCATACCTTCCCACGAAGAGTGAAACTACGAGTAGCACAAATGGTAGCAGATACAGAGAAATTATACCATAGCGTCTTATATTTGTCATTTTCATACCTCAGAAGGCCACTTGCCTGAGGTGGGGCGGTGGAAGGACCTATTTGGCTTGACATCTTTCCAAGCGATACCATAAAAGCGCTTGTAAAACTCGTCTGCCTCCGTTTCAATATCATATCCCATCTTTCCAGGATGCAGCTTGTCTGCAATGAAGAGTAGGCCCATTATCCAGCGGGGACTTCCAAAATCCCAGGATGGGGGAATTACATAGACCCTCTTTTCCTTTACTGCATCTGGCTCAATGCCATATTGCTCACACAGTCCATAGAACTCATCCAATGGCCGCGGGAGAAAACCTGATATAAAGATGGTTTTGGGATTATTACTGTTGATAAAATCCGGTCCAACACTAACGCCAGGCTTCCCTTCCTTCTGAAGCAACCGGTTGATACTGGTGCCACCTGCAAGGCTAACAAGGTTGTTCTCCATCCTACCTGCATTCAAAGCAAAGATAGGAGAACCCATGCAATAGTATACAGGATGTGGTGGGCAATTTGCTGTTCGTGTGCTGACCATATCCAGTTTTTCACGCATATATGCAGACAGTTCTTCTCCCCGTTCTTCAGCACCCAGTTTTTCTGCTACCAGACCAATCAACTGGAAGTAAGATGCAGGCTGCTGTATCATCAGGTGTAATTGTGTAAGGCCATCGTCCTTTGAGACTTGCCTCCATACATCTAGCAGTTTCTGGTCATCGTTCTCACCCAGTGCTGCCAGTACAGCATGTACCATCCCAAAGGCACGGCTTATCCTGTAGCCTCCGGTAAAACCGGAATCACCAAAACTTTCCATTGCAACCTTCCCTGTTATAGGAACAGTATAACCGCAACTGCATGTCTGTTTTGTCCATGGTTCTATCAAATGGGAACCCATGGGGCCATAGAATTCACGCTCAGCCAATAGGTTTCCACAATGAACACAATATGTGTGCAACATATTGGTACCTGGTGAATTGAAGAGATAGACATAATCCATATGTTCACGTAGCGACATGCACAATTTCTCAGCTTCACCCGTTGATGGTTCCAAGATAATTGGAGCATCACCAAATGGAATGAAGCGCATTATCTGCATGGGGATCTCAGGGGATATGGCTGCAAGGGCCTTAGCAACTTCAATGACTTCTGCCTCGCTTCCTTTAGAGTAGAGGGCGGAGACCTCGACATGCACACCCATATCAAAAAGTGACTCGATATTGCGGAAGACCGGAGCCGATGAGTTTACACCACATGACCTATAATTCACGTCGGAATATCCTTTGATCCCCACATTGACAAAGTCGATCATGTTTCCAAGCTCTTCTGTGGTCTCTTTTGTAAAATAGCAATTAGTAGAACAACCTGCAAGTAGATCATTGCTTCTTGCCTGCATTGCTAGCTTCCTGAAATTAAAGAAATTCGCAGCTGGTTCATTAAGGGTTGAAACAACACCAATACATTCCTCTTGCAATGCCTTTGCAATGATCTGTGAAGGGGTCATGGTTGGCCAACCAAGTGTCCTGTTGGATGCGAGCAAACGTGTCACACATCCGGGACATTGAAAATTGCATCCTGTACTAAATACCTGGAGGAATTTTCCTGAAGGATAGAAATGTACCATGGGTACTGTTTCGATACTTATTGGATATGCTCCCATATAACCAATATCCGGGTCCTGGAATATTGTCTTCCCATCGGTCATATAAGTTCCACATCTTCCACTACTCTTCTCACTAATGTTACAAGCTACTTCACATACTTTACATTGCATTCTATCCACCTCTGTTCCCCTTACTTATCACGATCCAAAAACCTGAATCATCCTGTACCTTACGGCAATCGAGTCCGGTTTGCTCAGCTGCCGTTTGTATGGCCTGTACCATCTCAGGGCTTAAGCGTTCCTTTGAACTTGTCTGCCACTGCGGGTCAATGGCCATCATTTTTTCTGTTATCTGTTCTTTGAGTTCCTTTGTGCCAAAACCGCCCCCAATCCATGCCTGCCCACCTGGAGCAAGCACCCGACCTATCTCATTGAAGGCAACTGCAAGGTCGTTCCAAAAAAAGACAGAGCCACGACTGATGACCAGATCCGCATAGTTATCCTTGAAAGGAAGCCTGTGGACATCGGCCACTATGGGGGTCAGCTTAGTGGATGTCCCATGACGTTGTGCCTTGTTCTTTGAAAGCTTACACATCTCCTTTGAAAGATCGACCCCCATAACATGCATATCTGTAATTTCTGCAAGAGCTATTCCAAGAGATGCTATTCCACATCCAAGGTCAATACATGTACCTTCATGTATCCCGCTTTCCTTTACGATATTACTGGCTATGACGGGATATATGGGGGCAAAAATGTTTTCCGCAATATACGGGAAACCTAATTTTTTGCCTTTTTCATTATTTCCATTTTTTTCCATTGAATTCACCTTTAAGATCATACATGAGCGATATTCTCATACTATAGTTGAAAGAGGCCATTTTCCTGATGTGGGACGATGGAAGGACCTATTGGGTTGCACATCTTTCCATGCGATGCCATAAAAGCGCCTGTAAAATTCATCGGCTTCCTGCTCAATGTCAATTCCCAACTTTCCAGGATGCATCTTGTCTGCAATGAAGAGCAGACCCAAGATCCAACGTGGGCTTCCAAAACTCCAGGAGGGTGGAATGGCGTATACTCTTCTTTTCTTTACTGCATCTGCTGTTATGCCGTATTGCTCACACAGCTGGTAGAACTCATCCATAGGCCGATTGATAAAACCGGAGATGAAGATGATCTTTGGATCATAGCCGTTGATGACATCGGGATCGATACCGAGTCCCGGTTTACCTTCGACCAATAATTCTTTGTTGATGCTGATACCCCCAGCAAGTGTGACCAGCTCATTCTCCATCTTTGATGCATTTAAGGCAAATGTAGGAGACCCCATGCAATAATATACAGATTGGAGAGGACTACCAGTTATGCACTTGCTGACAAGTTCCAGCCTATCAAGTATATAGGATGAAAGCTCTTCTCCACGCTTCTGCAGACCTAGTTCATCTGCCACCAGTTCGATCAGTTTCAAATATGAGGCAGGTTGCTGCACCATTATGAGGAGTTGTGCCAGACCATCTCCTGCAGTGACTCTCCTCCATGCCTGTATCACCTTCTGATCATCATGTTCCCCGAGGACCGCAACCACAGCATGCACCATTCCAAAGGCACGACTTATCCTGTAACCTCCCATGAAGCCTACGTCAGTAAAGGTCTCGTCAGCAACCTTTCCGGTAATGGGAACCTTGTAGCCACAATCACATGTTTGTGCTGTCCATGCTTCGGTCAACCTGGAACCCATAGGCCCGTAGAATTCGCGGGTTGCAAGCTGTTTGCCACAATCTGCACAGTATGTGTGCAACATATTGCTACCTGGTGTATTGAACAAATAGACATGATCTATATGCTCACGCAGGGATGTACACAATCGCTCAGCATCACCTGCAGATGGTTCAAGTCCCATGGGTGCATCACTGAAAGATATGAAACGCATGACCTGCATGGGGATCCTAGGAGAGATACCAGCAACGGTCTGTGCAACTTTAATAACATCAGCTTCGTTACCTTTTGAATATACTGCTGAAACCTCAACATGCACACCCATGTCAAATAACATCTCAAGGTTGCGGAAGACAGGATCAGACGAAGGAGCCCCACAGGACCTGTAGCTACTTGCATCATGTCCTTTGATACCTATGTTAACAAAGTCTATCATAGTACCTAGCTCTTCTGTGGTCTCTTTTGTAAAATAACAATTTGTAGAACAACCCACAAGCAGACCACTGTCCCTTGCTGCCACTGAAAGCTCCTTGAAGATAAAATAATTAGCTGCAGGCTCATTGAGAGTAAAAACTATACCTATACAGTTTTCTTGCATGGCCTTTGCAACTATCTGGCCAGGGGTCATGGTCGGCCATCCAGACGTCCTGTTAGATGACAATAACCTCGTCACACATCCTGGACACTGGAAGTTACACCCGGTACTGAATACCTGAAGGAATTTACCGGATGGATAGAAATGGACCATGGGAACCGTCTCTATGGAAATAGGATACGCTCCCATGTATCCAATCTCCGGGTCCTGTACTATGGTCTTACCGTCAATCTTGTAAGTGCCACATCTCCCACTGCTAAATTCGTTGATGTCACAACCGATCTCACATATATTGCATTGCATTGTAGGCTCCTTTGATATTGCACCCTTTTTTCATTTGCCACCCCAACTATAGATCGTGGTCTCGGTCTGCGGATTGAGCAACTGGTCCATATCTTCATCTGTGAGATCATAGTGGAAGAATTCTGAATAGAAATCCTTGGTGAGTTGTCTGAGGTCCTTGTCAGTGAAATGCTCAGGATAGAAACATCTTGCTGTCCAGGCAGCCCCTAATATCATATGAGGGCCTACTGGCCTGTCTATCCAGCAGATCGGGTTCACTGGTGCAAGATACACGCGTTTGTTCTTGACTGCATCCAGGTTTGCCCAGAGGGGATCTGAATACACGCTTGAGTAGAAACGCTGATTATCAGTTATTATTAGGTCTGGCTTCCAGCGTATGACCTGCTCCATATTGACTTGTGTCATACCAATTCCCGGGGTAAGAGGACAATCGGCAACATTGATCCCTCCACATATCTCAAAAAGCTGTGAATGCATGGAACCAGAAGGGTCAGTGGTGAGCCCTTCAGGACCTTCTGCATAATATACACGTACTCTCTCTTCTGCAGGGATCTTGGACACTGTACTGTTTATATCACTTAGGACCGACTTTCTGAGTGTGATCAACTTATTTGCACGTTCTGGAACACCCAGTAGCTCACCTGTGAATTCAACAACACTATCTCCCTTTGTAAGGAACAGTAGTGAATCATTCACTGCGACCACAGGGATAATGCCAAACATTTCCTGATCGCGCTGTATCACATCCGCTTTACCTTGACTTATCACAATACTTGGATTTGCACTGCTAAGTGTCTCATAGTTAGCTTTTTGTGTAGCGAGCCAGCCACCTATGACAGGCAAGTTAAGGTATCTGTCATCCATAAAGGTGTGTTCGAACTTATTCACGAAGTTCCAGCCTGCCAGTTTTTCAGGCGTCAGCATATATACAAGGACCGTGGATGGAGGCCATGTGGTTATAACAGAGCTTATGTTTACCGGTACTGATACATTCCGACCATGCATGTCCGTGATCATCACAGTACCTGTAGCCTGTGGTTGTTGTGTTCCTTGCGTTGTATTTTGTTGCTCATGTGTCTGCCCCATGCACCCACATGCTGAAATGGAAAGTACTAGTGCAAGCACAAAGAAGATTGTAGTTTGATTTTTGTTCATTTGATCAACTCCTGAATATTAAGAAATATCCTCAGTTCTTATACACCGTCTCTGACCCAGGATCCAATAACTGGACCATTTCGTCATCTGTAAGGTTGTAGTGATAGAATTCAGCATAGAAATCACGGGTAAGCTTCTTTAGATCCATATCTTTGAACAGTTCTGGATACAACTTCGTTGCTGTCCAAGCTGTCCCAAGTATTGTGTGGGGACCAGGAGGTCTGTCTATCCAACTGAAGGGATTAACTGGAGCAAGATGTACCCTTTTATTCTTGACTGCATCCAGATTTGCCCATAGTGGATCGGAATAGACGATGGAATAGAACTTCTGATTGTCAGTGATTATAACATCTGGCTTCCAGCGCATTATCTGTTCCATCGTGACAGGGGTCATACCATTTCCCGGAGTAAGAGGACAATCAGCAACATTTATACCACCACATATCTCGATCAGTTGAGAATGCATTGAACCGGAGGGGTCAGTAGTAAGCCCTGCCGGACCTTCTGCATAGTAGACCCGTACCTTTTTTTCAGTTGGTATAGTGGATACTTTTTCATCGATCTCACTGAAGACGGACTTCCTGAGGCTTATCAACTTATTTGCACGCTCAGGGACACCCAGCAACTTGCCAGTGAATTCAACAACATGGTCGGCTTTTGCTATAAACAGAAGGGACTCGTCCACAACAACAACAGGGGTCGTACCAAACATTTCCTGGTCACGTTGCACAACATCCTCCTTACCATGTCCAATTACGATACTCGGATGCATACTGCTAAGGGTCTCATAGTTACCTTGTGTTGTACCAAACCAGCCACCGATGACAGGAAGCTTAAGATATTTCTCATCCATGAACGTGTTGTCGAACTTGTTGATGAAATTCCAGCCTGCGAGCTTTTCCGGTGCAAGCATATATACAAGGATAGTGGATGGAGGCCATGTGGTTATAACAGAGCTTATGTTCTCAGGAACGCTCAGATTCCTGCCTTGCATATCTGTTATCTGCACAGTACCTGTAGCCTGAATTGGTAGTTGTGTTCCTTGCGTTGTATTCTGCTGCCCAGGTGTCTGTTCCATGCACCCACATGCTGAAATAGCCACAAGTAGCATCAACATTATGGCGATAGTACTTACTTTTTGATTCATACTCATACCTGCTTTCAGATCATAGTTTAAAATTTTATCATGTATCTTGATCTCCAAAACACTCACGGGTAAAGCAAGGACCGCAACTCCTCATCGGTCAGCTTATAGTGGAAGAACTCTGCATAGAATTCACGGGTGAGCTTCTCAAGGTCCATGTCTGCAAATTGCTCTGGATAGAGGTTCTTTGCAGCCCAGGCTGTACCTAAGATGAGATGGGGACCTGGTGGTCTGTCGATCCAACAGAAAGGATTATCTGGTGCAAGATAGACACGCTTATTTTTGACAGCATCTACATTTGCCCAAAGGGGATCTGAGTACACTGTGGTGTAGAACTGACGATTATTAGTGATTATAGCATCTGGATCCCACCTCATGATCTGTTCTATGGAAACAGGTGTCAGACCGATCCCAGGTGTTAGCGGACAGTCAGCTACGTTAACAGCACCACAAAGCTCTATTACTTGGGAATGCATTGAACCGGTGGGGTCTGTTGCAAGTCCTTTTGGTCCCTCTGCATAGTACACACGTACTCTCTTTTCTTCAGGGATAGAACCCAACTTCTTGTTAATGTCTTTAAAAACTGATGCTTTGAAACTGATAAATTTATCAGCACGCTTTTGAGCACCTAGAAGCCTGCCAACATATTCAACGGATGGGTCTGCCTTATCTGCAAACACGATAGCATCATCTACACCGACAACAGGAGTGTTTCCAAACATTTCCTGGCGACGTTCAATAACAGTTATGCGTTCATCACTTAGTTTATCAGTGGTATAGCCTTCGATTATAATATCGGGTCTAATGTTGCTGAAAGTCTCATAATTTCCTTGCTGTGTCCCTGACCAACCACCTATTGCTGGCAGACCGAGATACTTCTCGTCCATATATGTATAGTTGAAATTATTGACGAAATTCCAAGCTGCCAGTTTTTCAGGTGCAAGCATATAAACAAGCACAGTAGAAGGGGGAGCTGTAGAGATCACCTTTGTGATGTTTGCAGGAACTGTCAGCTCCCGACCAAGCATATCGGTAATTTGTACCTGGCCTGTACCTGTTAATGATTGCTGTGCATGAAGATCCTCTTTTTGCCCAATGCAACCACATGTAACAAAGGCCAAGAGCAAAGTCAACATTAAGAATATAGAAGTTCTTTTTACATTCATGGAATTACCTCTCAGATACTGTTAGAATTTTCACTAAACTTTAATGTCCAGTTGTATTTGACAATCATATGTTCCTCAAACCACCTTATGGGTAAAGCAAGGACCGCAATTCCTCATCGGTCAGCTTATAGTGGAAGAACTCTGCATAGAAATCACGGGTGAGCTTCTCAAGGTCCATGTCTGCAAATTGTTCTGGATAGAGATTCTTTGCAGCCCATGCCCTTCCCATGAAAAGATGAGGTCCTGGGGGTCGGTCTATCCAGCAGTAAGGGTTATCCGGTGCAAGATAGACACGCTTGTTTTTGACAGCATCCAAATTTGCCCAGAGGGAGTCTGAATAGACCGTGGAATAGAACTGCCTATTGTTCGTGATAATGGCATCTGGTTTCCACCGCATTATCTGCTCAATGGAAACAGGGGTCAGGCCAACTCCTGGAGTTAGTGGACAATCGGCAACGTTTACCCCTCCTGCAAGTTCAATTATCTGGGAGTGCATTGAACCGGTGGGGTCTGTTGCAAGTCCTTTTGGTCCCTCTGCATAGTATACACGTACTCTCTTTTCTTCAGGGATGGTGGATATCTTGCTGTTTATCGTATCAGACACAGAGTTCTTGAATTTGATCAACTCTTTTGCCCTGTCCTGAACACCCAAAAGCTCTCCAACATATTCTATGGATGGGTCTGCCTTCTCCACAAAAACGATAGCATCGTCTACACCTACAACCGGGATATTACCAAACATTTCCTGGCGGCGCTCTATGACATTGATGCGCTCATCACTTAGTTTATCGGTGGTGTAGGCCTCTATGATGATATCAGGATGTATGTTGCTGAATGTCTCATAGTTACCCTGCTGACCAGCCCAGCTTCCTATCTCAGGAAGACCTAGATACTTTTCATCAATAAAGGTTGAGTTGAACTTATTGACAAAGTTCCAAGCTGCCAATTTTTCAGGTGCGATCATATACACAAGCATAGTAGAAGGGGGAGCTGTGGTGATCACCTTTGTGATGTTTGCAGGAACTGTCAGCTCCCGACCTAACATATCGGTAATTTGTACCTTGCCTGTACCTGGTAATGATTGCGTTGCCTGAAGATCCTCTTTTTGCCCAATGCAACCGCATGTAACAAGGGCTAAGAGCAAAGCCAACATTAAAAATATAGAAGTTCTTTTTACATTCATGATAATACCTGTCATACTGATGTAGTGTAGCGTTATGTCTTGACAAACATAATGGTATAAAAAACTAATCCTGTGGTTTGACCAAAAAACACTTAACAGCTATCGATTAATATATCATCTTTTAATTAATAATCGAATTGTTCATAGATAATCGTTATGTTTAAATACCAATTCTGCGAAACTGTATGATTTTTTATATTAGTTGCATAAAAAAAAGAATATTGCATTGAACTAAACAAAAATGCGCGCAACTATGCAAGCCTTCTCCAACACGATAGAATAAGAGATATGCTTGATGCTACATCAGAAATGATATGTATCCTAATAATATAGAAGGAACAATTAAAAAAGGGCGCTGCCACCTTCCAGCAAACACTGGTGATGGCAACCTGGTCAAGATAATGGAGGAATGTAGCAGAACAAGATATCAAAAGAGCTTGTTCTGCATCAAAGTACTCCTTCCTTATCTCACCATTTATACATCTTTGTCTCTATTTGTGGGTTCAGTAACTGGGTCAGTTCTTCATCAGTGAGCTCATAATGATAGAAATCCGCATAGAACTCACGGGTCAGCTTATTCATGTCCAGGTCTGCAAAGAGCTCTGGATAGAGACAGTGTGCAGTCCAGGCTGTTCCAAGAATGAGGTGTGGACCTGGTGGTCTGTCTATCCAGCAGAAAGGATTGGTTGGAGCAAGATACACGCGCTTGTTCTTGACAGCTTCTAAATTGGACCAGAGAGGATCTGAATATACAGTAGAGTAGAACTGTTGGCTGTTGGTGATAATTACATCTGGTTTCCATCTCATGACCTGCTCCATGGAAACAGGGGTCATGCCAATTCCGGGTGTGAGCGGGCAGTCGGCAACATTGATACCACCACAGATCTCGATGAGTTGAGAATGCGATGAACCGGATGGATCGGTTGCCAGTCCGTCAGAACCTTCGGCATAGTATACACGTACTTTCTTGTCATTGGGTATAGTTGCTACCTTTTTGTCAATTACACCAAGTACAGAGGCTCTGAGCTTTATAAGTCTACCAGCACGCTCTTCAGCACCCAGTAACTTGCCTGCAAACTCAATGGACGGATCGGACTTCCTTAAGAACACAACCGATTCATCGATCGCGATCACAGGGATACTTCCAAACATTTCCTGATGACGCTGTATCACATCATCCTGTACCCCATAGCTCAATACAAGATCAGGATGGATACTGCTCATTGTTTCATAGTTACCGGTCTGTGTTCCGTACCAGCCTCCAACCACAGGCAGGTTGAGATATTTCTCATCCATGAGAGTGTGGTTGAATTTGTTAATGAAGTTCCAGCCAGCCAGTTTTTCAGGGGCTAACATATATACAAGGATGGTTACCGGAGGATACGTGGTGACCGCTGTCGTTATATTTGCAGGTACAGAGATGCTCCTGTTCTTCATATCAGTGACCTGTACCTGGCCTGTGCCTTGCGGGTGCTGTGTTTGTTGTTGTTGCTCTTGTGCCTGCTCCATACATCCAGATGTACAAAGAGATAAGAGCAGGACCAGCACTAAGAATACCGTAATTTTCTTTCTATACATAATGATACCTGTTGAGATGCTATATCGTAGCGATATGTTCGAACGGACATAATGTATAAAAAACTAATCCATGACTCAGTAAAAGGCATTGGTAAAAATGGTCTTCAGTTAAATATGCCCTACATTCAAGTGAGATTGTCTAATTAGCTCATATTTCCTCCATTTCTGATCATGAACAGTTAACAATAAACGCGGCACCTTTTTACAGTCAACCCCCGGCTCGCCGCCAAACGCGCGCGTTCTTCCCGAGGGGTAGACAGTATATAGGAATGGAGTATGTTTAAAAAGCGATAAGAATATAAACCGAAATTCTGATCAGACAAGCTCCAAGCAACCTTTCCCCGCCTCTGTGCCCTATGGCCTAGATAGAAAGATGCCACTACCCTCACTTGGAAGTAAAGATATATTTGAATGTATTATACATCAACGGAACGAAGGTGCTCAGGCCAAGCCTTTCACATATGCCATAACATCATCAAGGTCCTTATTGATGTTGTATTTACGCTGAAAATGCTTCAGCACATTATTGATGTCCCTGCCAAGGAGTTCATCTGCATGGGGGTGTGTGGTCTCGACATACTGGGGCCAATCGATCAGCTGCACACCATCTTCATGAACAAAGATATTGTACTCACTGATATCGGAATGAATTATCCCTTTACTATATGTCAACTTTAACTGATCTATGATAGTATCTAGAAACCATAGTGGTTCTTCAAGCCTAGTACGATAGAGCAGGGACCCTGAAGCCACTTCCATGACAATGGCATGACGATTATTATCAATGAGCTTTGGAACGGCCACATCCGGATAGAGCTGGCGCATTATCTCTGCCTCCCTCATTGCAGCAAGCCTGGCTGCATATATCCATGAGAAATGCTCTTTGTCATCAAGATGTGAGCGGACCCTTTTTACACTTTTGAAGCTTGTCCTGCCCTCCCGGTGGAACTTGATTATGACACCTGTGGGTTCACCTATGCCAAGCTCTGGCTCTTTTATTGCCTCAATGACAACTGATTCCTTACCCACACCGATCTCATCCCCTATGGCACTTATGCTACCCCTTTTAACAAAAGTATTGAGCGCGAGGGCATCATAGGCATCGAAATAGATCTGGTAGCCCTCATAGGGATTATTCGTAGCTTCGACCATGTTCATGCGCATGAGCTGCCTGAGCCTGTAATCAAGTACCCCATAGGGCAGGCGGGTGAACTTCATGATCTCCTCTACAGGCACCCACTCATAATGCTTCATACCCATTTCAATGCCCTGCAATATACGCAGGTCCCTGTTCTCCAGTTCTTTGAACAACTTTATGACATCGTCTATCATCTACTACCTAACAGCCCCCATAGTTTAGAATGATTGTGGTAAGGGAACACTACATGATCAAAGAGGCTCATTCCTATCCAAAACGCTCCCAAGCCTCGTTCTCTGCCCTTCTCATGACCTCCTTCAATGGTAACTTCACCTTTTCAGAGATCCTAGTGCAATCATCATATTCAGCAGACATGTTCAGTATCTCTCCTGTCCTATCATAAGCTATCTTTATAGGGACATCAAAGGACCCGGACCCTATTGACAAAGTGACCTTTTCCATCCTGCGGTCTGTGATATACCTGTGCTTTACTGGTATCACACGCACACCAAGGGTACCTGTCTCCTTCATCAGTACCCTTGCAACATTATCACTATCCTGTGGTTTTGTTATGACCTTGATGATATGACCAGGTCTACCCTTCTTCATGGTGGCTGGAACTATTGTGAGGTCCTTTGCACCAGCTAAGAGCAAACGGTCAAAAAGATTACCAAGCACCTCACTGGTAACATCATCAACATTGGTCTCAAGGATCTCAATGTGGTCCCTGGACAAGGTGCCCTGCACATCCATGAGCATTGCACGCAATACGTTAGGGCTTTCTGTATCGGCATCCCCGGCACCATAGGCAACCGACACTGCACGGCCTCGGGGGACACCTTCAACCGACCTGGCAAAATATGCCAGCAATGCTGCACCTGTGGGAGTTAGGAGTTCCCTATTCCCTGCGCCGTAAAAGGACAGGCCGCTTTGCCTCAATATCTCAAGGGTCGCCGGAGCAGGTACAGCCATTGTACCATGTGCTGCCTTAATGGACCCTCCACCGGTATTCACCGAAGTGGATAGAATTGAATCGGGAGCTATATCATGGATAGCAAGACATGAACCAATGACATCTGCAAGTGCATCGTTTTGTCCCACCTCATGGAAATGGAGTTCATCAAGGTCCACTCCATGCACCTTTGACTCGGCCTCTGCCATCAAGGAAAAGACCCCAAGGGTGCTCTCTTCCACCATACCAGGCAAACCCGCATCCTTCACAAGGTCCACTATCTCGTGATAATACCGATGGTGCGTCTCGTGGGCCACATGCACCTGTACATCAGTGGCAAGGATACCACGCTTGTTGACACTTCCAATATCGACGGACACATCAACTGCCGACTCCACGACCTCCTTGATCTTTTCCCTGTCTGCACCAAGCCCAATGAGACTTGCAAGTATCATATCTCCGGCTGCACCCGAGAATGGTTCAAATATTAGGGACCTCATAGTCTATGATCTCCTGTTACATCATTTGAAGTAATGATCTGAGCATCTCTATGTATAGTGGTCTATCATATTAATATGATGAACATGTTGATGAACACATTGTCATATGGTGGATCATTTTGCATTTCTGGCATGTGCAACGGTATTAGCTATCCTCGCAGCAAATGAACCTGCAACAAAACCAGCATCTATGTTCACTACAGAGAGGACAGAACATGACTGGAGCATAGAGAGCAAAGCAGCCTCGCCCTTTGCACCTGCACCATAACCTGTGGACACTGGCACTCCTATGACAGGTACGTCCACAAGTCCGGCAACCACAGTTGGTAGGGTCCCCTCTCTTCCGGCTGCCACCACTATTGCATCTGGCTTACGCTCTTTCAGCTTTAACATCTCCCCCACCAGTCTGTGGAACCCTGCAACACCCACATCATAGATGGCTATGGTCTCACAGCCCATCTCCTGGGCAACCATGCGTGCCTCCTCAGCGACATCGATATCAGCTGTACCTGCTGTAATGATCGCGACAACACCACCGGTACTTGGAACAGGGACACTGTTGTGTACAACTGCTATCGTCCTATGTAGACCCCATTCTATCTCATGCGTCCCAAATCCCAGCTCAAGCGCTTTTTTGTGTTCTGGTCCTATACGAGTTATAAGTACCCTGCCAGCTGATGATACCTGTGCTTTTGCTATCATGACCACATCATCTGGGTCTTTGCCTTCTGCGAGAATGGCTTCCATTATGCCAGTACGGTGCATCCTGAAGCTATCGATCTTTGCAATATCTGAGACCTGGACATATCCCATAGAGCGTATCTGTGCTTCAGCGCTTGTGAGGTCCAATTCTTTGTTGCTAACTTTCCGAAGTAGTGTATTCAGGTCCATTTGCTGCTCCATCCATTCATTGCTAGTATAAAATCGATCTATGGCGATGACAGAAAAGTATAATATGCATAAGATGATGTACCTATCATGTTCAAACTTCTTGCAAAGATATACGACCTACCGATCCCCATCTTAATTACTGTTGGTACTGGCCTAAGTGTGTTCCTGTGCTACACAATGATGGTATATGCAGAGGCAGGAAACCTTTTGATGGTCATCGCATGTGCCACTGCAGTATCCATTGTTGCCATCATAATAGGAAAGGCCATGAGGTCCAAGGTCTTTAAAGGACCTTGAAACTATTACTTCATCCTGCTCCTGGCTTCCTCGACCTCATCTATCACTCCAGGATATTCCTTGAAGGTGTCCAGGATATCCATTGCGGCTACAAGGTCCACTATACCTATAGCAGCCACAGCGTCACCTCCCCGGGTCCTGATGGGGGCAACGATAACGGCCTTTCCCTTGTATGCTCCCGATTCTGGAACGGTCTTTATTACCTTATTTGTCAAAAGTACCTCCTCGAGGACCGGGCCGCTATAGTCCCGTTCAACTACCACACCCCTCTCGATCCTGATACCCTTATGACCCTTACTACGTATAGTAACAGGCATCCCAAGCAAAGTATGCACAACGTGTGCAATAGGGTACAAGTCATCTGCCGTGGAATTTGCACAGATCTCAAGACAATCCAAACTTCCACATTTATCAGTGTTCTTCATAGATATACTCCCTGTCATGTTCTTTATTTCTTAGATATGATTCCTGCAATGTATTCCTGTGCACCTATCGCTGCAACAGCACCATCGGAGACCGCTGTGACAACCTGTCTGAATGGAGATACACGACAATCCCCGGCAGCGAAGATCCCCCTGACCGATGTCTCCATCCTCTCATTGGTCAATATGGAACCATCCTCGTTCTTATCCACTTCCACTATTGAAGTGTTGGGGCTGATGCCCACATATATGAAAACACCATCGATCCTCTTTTCACTCTCGACCATGGTCTTTGTGTCCCTAAGGATAACTGACTCCACAGCATCTTCTCCTTTTATCTTTAGGACCTCAGTATTCCAGATGAACTCTATGTTCTCTTTCTTAAAAGCTCTTTCTTGCATGGTCTTTGAAGACTTAAGAGCAGACCTTCTGTGGACCACATAGACCTTGCTTGCTATCCCTGCAAGGATAAGGGCATCCGTGATGGCTGACTCGCCTCCCCCCACAACAATGACTTCCTGACCTGTGAAGAAAGGACCGTCGCAACTTGCACAATATGAGACTCCTCTGCCAGCCAGTTCCTGCTCACCTGGTACCCCCAAAGAACGGGGATTGGCACCTGTAGCAAGGATCACTGCCAGTGCCCTGAGCTCACCATCCCGGGTGACAAGGACCTTTTCTTCCCCATGATCGATAACTTTCAGGACATCGGCTCTCTTAATTGTGACACCACTCGCCAAAGCATGCTCAGTAAGACGAGCCATGAGCTCCTTGCCGGATGCTGAGATAATTCCAGGATAGTTCTCTATGGCCTTTGTTACAGCTATCTGACCTGGGACAGCCGAACGCTCAATGACAAGTGCATCCAGCCCATATCTGACAGCATACATCCCCGCGCTCAAACCCGCAGGGCCAGCTCCTATTATGATAAGATCGTACATGGACCATCATTCTATTGCCTTGATAGCCTTATCCAGATCTGGCACACCTACAAATGTAACCTTATCATTGATTATGGTCGCCGGTATCGAGCGTATCTTGAACTTTGCTGCAAGTTCTTTACCTTCAGGAGTATCCAGCTCGACCTCTTCGTATTCAAAACCGTATTTTTCCTTCAGTTCTCTCCAAAGCTGCTTGGCATTTGGACAGAAATGACACCATTCTGCATAAACAAGGATTACTTTTTTCAAAAAGATCCACTCCTTTTATTGATATGACAAATTAATAGCATTCTATCGTCTGTGAAGTATATCTAACTATTGATTATGTTGAGCTCTTTAATAAAGAATACGCTGTTGTATACACCACATATAGAGATTGTCTAATTAGCTCATATACGTTTGCATCTTTCTAACAAAAAACGCGACACCTTCTTACAGTCCAAGCCCCGACTCGCCGCCAATCGCGCGCGTTTCTCCCGAGGGGCGGACA
>CAZBJM010000031.1:0-20256 GCA_964492225.1 uncultured Methanosarcinales archaeon | reverse complement strand
CATGGGTGGGTGAAGGGAAATGTATCTTTCAGTGACTGGGCCTAAAGGTTAGCATACATCTTCTTTTTGTTACGTGAACGCAAAGAAGCATCGGTACCTTCAGGAAGGTCTGCAAGGACCTTTACTTCGTCAATGACCTCTATCTCCCCACTCAATGCATCAAGTTTAGCTATAATGTCTTTAATTGCCATATTCTGTTCTTCGCTGAGGGACTTATTATCCTTGATTATCTCAAGCAGGATCGAAGCATCATCAATGACCTGTGCAGTTATGGTCCTATCCATATACTGCTTGGCTATTGCAGTGTCCCCTCCTTTGAGGGTCATATTGAACTCATTGAGCTGGCTCTCAAAAAGTCCAACATCATAATGCGCACTCCTGAATATCCTTTTAATATAGTCTGCCCTGTAGACCTGTTTGGAATTTCTTAGTATTTTCAGGAGTTTTTTGTAATCCATAATATTTAGTCCCGTTTTTAAATTTGTAATAGTCGATCTTTTGACAGGCTTTATGCCTCATTCAAATATTTGTGATGCTCATTGATTTACTAATTGACCTGCGTTTGAACTCTAGGTTTATCTCAGACTCAGCAGCTATGACCGGTATAGATTGGACAGTGTTGTAACTCTCACTGAACTGAGCACCATTTACCTCATAATCGTCGATGTCTATTCCAGAATCGTATTTTTCCTCCACTATGGCATCACAAAGGAATACCTGTAATCTCCCATCTGCATCCATGAAAACAGAAGGTCTGACACCAGGGTTATTGTATTCTTCTACCAATCCTCTAAAGACTAATGACATATAGCGCATTGATTCCATGTTATAATCACTACATCAGCAGATTACTGAACATGCATTTAAAGCTAATGGACCTGTTTTTCAGTTTATGTACATGATTTACACGTCCATGTACATATCGTGTTCTTAAAAAGTTGCCTTATTAGGAAAATACATGCTATGTCTACACTGCAACTTATGTATATTTATGGCACCATTTATATATTATGTGCACAATATGGCGGATAAGAAATGTTTTTAATCATGGGGACATAGTAGAAAGGATAATTTATATTGACTATCATCGAAGTTGGTGTAATAATGCTTGAGGATGAGTATCAGCTTAATTTCTTTTCAGATAACGGTTTTGTCCGTAAGCAGTGTTCAAAATGCAATAAGTTATACTGGACCCGGGACCATGAGAGAGATACATGTGGTGATGCTCCCTGTGATCCATATTCGTTCATAGGGAACCCTGCTTTCAATAAGAAGTTCGACCTTGCTGGGATGAGGGAATATTACCTTAAATTCTTCGAGGAACGCGGCCATACAAGACTTGAAAGGTATCCAGTGGTTGCAAGATGGAGGGATGATATCTATCTCACTATAGCTTCCATCGCCGACTTCCAGCCCTTTGTAACATCAGGACAGGTTCGCCCACCAGCAAACCCGCTAACTATTTCCCAGCCATGTATCCGTCTCTCTGACCTTGATGCTGTGGGAAGGAGTGGCCGCCACCTCACGACCTTTGAGATGATGGCACACCATGCCTTCAATAAAAAAGGAGAAGAGATCTATTGGAAAGAGAAGACCGTGGGCCTTTGTGATGAGCTTCTTGGAAGCTTGGGTGTGGACCCCATGGCAGTCACCTACAAAGAAGAGCCTTGGGCAGGTGGCGGTAATGCAGGGCCGTGTGTCGAGGTCCTGATAGGTGGTCTTGAGGTAGGTACACTGGTATTCATGGACCTGCAACAGTCTAAGGATGGTACTATCCCTATCAAAGGTGAGAACTATCGAAAAATGGATAACTACATCGTCGATACCGGATACGGTCTTGAGCGCTTTGTCTGGGCATCCAAGGGTTCACCTACAATATACGATGCAGTGTTCCCCACCATCGTGAACGAGCTTATGCAGCTTGCAGGCCTTGAACACAAACTGGATGACCCTGAGTATTCCAATATCCTTGCACAGAATGCACGTCTGGCAGGACTTATGGATGTGAGCGAGAAGGCGGATCTCCTGCAGTTGAGAAAACAGGTAGCATCCAATATTGGCACCAGTGTGGAGAAGCTGTCCGCCATAATGGAGCCGGTGGAAAGTGTGTACGCTATCACCGATCACACCAGATGTCTGACCTTTATGCTAGCTGACGGCATAATTCCCTCGAATGTGAAAGCCGGTTATCTCGCCCGCCTTGTGCTGCGCAGGACTCTTAGGATGATGAAGGATATGGAGATAGAGGCTCCAATTGCTGATATCATACGGATGCACATAAAGAACTTGCCTGAATATCCTGAATTTGCAGAAAAGATGGATCTCATAGAAGACATCCTGGTCCACGAGGAGAGGAAATTCGATGAAACACTGGAGCGTGGCAGGCGCATGATCCAAAAGTCTGCAAAACAGTACAAAGCCACAGGTAAGAGCATACCCCTATCTGCACTTATTGAAATGTATGATAGTCATGGTATCCCACCTGAGATATCCAAAGAGGCGGCCCTGGGGGAGGGTGTTGATGTCGAGCTTCCTGATAATTTCTATTCCCTTGTTGCTGATAGTCATAGCAAGGCCGAAGCAAAGGCAGAAAAGGAATTCCCATATATGGAGCGTGTAGAAAAGCTTCCGATGACAAAACGTCTGTTCTATGATGAGCCTACAAGGATGAAGTTCGAGGCTGTAGTGATGGATGTTTTTGATAATTATCTTGTGCTGGACAATACTCTGTTCTATCCAGAAGGAGGAGGACAGCCAGCAGATCATGGTACCATCACGATATATGATAATGTGCTAAACGTTAGTGATGTCCAGGTTGTCAATGGGGTCATTGTGCATACTATCGGACCTATCGAGGACAAGCTTCACATACGTAAGGGCGACCTTGTCATTGGAACCGTGGACGAGGAAAGAAGGATGGCCCATGCATGTCATCATACGGCTACGCATATTGTCAACGATGCAGCAAGGAAGGTACTCGGAGGTCATGTATGGCAGACCGGAGCGCAGAAGAGCACAGATCGTGCACGTCTGGACATATCCCACTATAAGCGCATCACCCCTGATGAGATACACAGGATAGAATTGATAGCGAATCACACCGTCATGGAAAACCAGCGGGTCACTGCTGAGTGGATGGATAGGACGGATGCAGAGAAGAAATATGGTTTCAGCCTCTATCAGGGCGGTGTACCACCTGGGGACAGGATACGGGTCCTCAAGGTTGCAGATGACGTTGAAGCATGCGGTGGGACACACTGTACCAGCACAGGTCTTGTAGGTCCTATCAAGATCCTTAAGACTGAACGTATACAGGACGGTGTTGAGCGTATCGAGTATGCTGCCGGTCTTGCAGCGGTACGGGCCATGCAGAAGATAGAATCGTACCTGGACCGTTCCGCAGAGGTCCTTAGGGTCTTACCTGAGCATTTACCTGTCACAGTCGAGCGTTTCTTCAATGAATGGAAGGAGTTCAAGAAAGATAATGAACGGCTCAAGGAAGAACTTGCCCATGTCCGTGTCAGCAGGATGATCGATACTTCAAAGCATGTGGGTAGTGTGCGGCTTGTGGCAGAACAGGTCCCGAATGCAGATGCAGATGAATTGGTCAAAGTTGCAGGTGAGCTCATTGTCAACAAGGATGTTGTTGTTATCCTTGTCAGTGAACATGAGGGAGTAAAGGTAGTGGCGGCTGCTGGTGACGATGCACTGAAGGCTGGAGCTGATGCAGGAAAGATCGTATCTGTGATGTCAGGTGTGCTTGGTGGAGGAGGAGGCGGTCGTCCGAACATGGCACGCGGTGGAGGCACAGACCCACAGAAGATCAGTGTTTCCATGGAACGTGGTGTCGATCTGCTCAGGCAGCAACTTAAGGTGAACTAAGATGATGATCCCAGGAGAGATAAAACAGTTCTTTTCTTCACAGTTTGGCAAGTCCCTTGTGGTGAAGGGCAAACCGGGTACGGGCAAGACCACTTTTGTTTTTGCAATACTGCAGGAGCTCTGCCCCACCGGGAACTGCATCTATATCTCTCCTAGGATAGACAAGTCGTCATCCTATGGAAAGTTTCCATGGATAGAAGGGGATTTCAACAATAATGAAGACTTCCTTCGCATGCTTGCATCACGCATCAAGGCAATATGGGAAGCAAGCAGCTCAAAACCAATAATTGCAGTAGATTCCATTGATTCGCTCAGCATTGCCACAACACGTTCTGTAGCTTGGCAGGATAACAAGTTCGAGCTTGAGCGGCTCCTTATGGACTTCTCAAGAAAGGTGAATGCAGACCTCATATTGATAACTGAGAATACTGATATCGACTCCCTGGACTATCTGGCCGATGGTGTTGTTGCTGTTGAGATGACCGAGATGGCAGGTAGTGATATTCGTAAGATCCACCTGCAAAAGCTACGTGGGGTAGGTATGGCCCAGTCCAGATACCTGTTCACTCTGCACAAAGGTAGCTTCAATTGCTTTGAACCTTTCAAGGTCTCATATCCTGAGAATATAGTGGTACCTGCTCCGACGCATGACCCAGCCATGAGCAAGATATCCACAGGTTGCCCGGACCTGGACGAGATACTGGGTGGAGGCTACCAGAAAGGTAGCTTTAACCTGTTCGAGATAACAAGTGGTGTGGGTGACTCATTCTATAGTATCCTTCTCCCTACATTTATCAATCACCTTAACATGGGCAGGGCTATGCTTAGCATTCCCACGGAGGGGACAAGTGTTGAGACTGAAAAAAGGATGATAGCTCCCTTCATCAAGGATATGAACTTTCAGAGCCTGTTCAAAGGATTTGAGATAAGGGATCAAAAAGGGCGTACTCCTACATATGTGGAGGCTTTTTCTGGTAACATCTACAAGGATATGGAGACCCTCTATCAGGTCAAACACGAGCTCATGCGCCAGTATGGTGTGCCTTTGCTTGACTATATCGGGCTGGATAGTATGGAGTATAACTATGGCTGGGAGAATATAGGCTCGGTAATTGGTCAAATGGCCTCTCTTACTAAGACCACTGAGAATGTGGTGCTTGCCGTTGCAAAGCATGGTCAAAAGGTCACAGAACCTGTGGCGCATATGGCCACAACGCACTGGAAGTTTGAAAATGTGGATAAGACCTTGGTCATGTATGGCATTGTTCCAAAAACGGGTTTGTATGTTGCACAGATGACCTTTGATGCCGGACACCCACAGGTCAGACTTGTACCTATAAAGTAAATTAAAAATCTCAAAACAAAAAAAGAGTCCGGATACAACCGGACATCTTAAGGTATGCTTATCTGGTTATAAGCATCTCTGCAGTTTCTGGTCTGTATTTCCATTCTGCAGGGAGGACCTTTGTGGACTGGTAGTACTTGACCAATCTTCTGATCTTTGATTCAGTGTTCTGGAGTGCGCGCTTGTTGTGTACGTCCTTGTGGTTGTTCACAATGTGCTTCCTGATACCAATGGCCTTTACTACAAGGTTGTAGAGGTCCTCAGGAACTACTAACTGCTCTCCTTTCTCCTTGATGATCTGTCCTATCTTCTTATGTGTGACGATCTTGACATCTGGGACGCCATAGTTGTCCCTAAGTGTCATACCGATAACACTGGTACTGACACCCTGTTTCCACATGTCTATTATTACTTTTGTGATGTCATCTTCATTCATTGTGGACCAAGCTGGTGCTTCAGTACGCAGTGGTCTTGTTGAGCCGGATTGTCCTTTTTTACGGGTGTGCATTTTTGCCATGCAATTCCTCCTGTGATTCTATAGATATAAGTTCCTTACTAATCATTGAATATGATATGTTCATGTCACCGCATTCCTCAGGCATGTTGAACGAACAGGAGATCCTGATTGTACGGATGTCTTACAGTGGGCGAAGTGTTGATACAATCGCACCAACAAATATATAACTTTCCTTTCAATGCCACAGGAACAAGATAATTTCAGCTCCCCCATTGTCAGCTCTATTATAAATGGAACGCATCTGTCGGTCATGTGCTCTTCTTCTTGTATTGTAGTCTGTGGAATTCACTATCTCTGCTATAGTACTATCTATCTCAGCACCCATATCTTGCTCAAGACATGAATATATCCATGCAGAATTCGCCAGGACCAGCATTCCCTTTATGTCCTCCACATCATGGATAGCATCTTCAATTGTTCTGTTCAGTGGGACCTCTGTGTCTAGGCAGAAGCACTTGTTTGCGATGTGGTCTATGCTATACATGGCCGCTCTGTACTCATGTTCTTCCATGAACTTGCTTCCAGGTCCTGCAAGCAGTGCTGTATCACATTCTCTATGACGTGTCCTATCCGATGTTCTGGTCCTATCTATAGGCCATGTGGCTGAGCACATAAGGGATGCAGAATGTTCAGACAGTGTGGCAATACTGTTACAATAAAGGTCATGCAAGCTTCCCGAAGGGTCCGACGAGTTCAAAGCCTTCTGGAAACTGCTTTCATCTGCAGATGCATAGAATTGCTCATATGTAAGTGGGACCGTAACAGGCAATGTTATCCTGGCCATCTGCTTTATTGCATTTTCTGGAGCAATGTCTCCCACAACGATATCACTGCTTATATTATGACCTTTCACCGGTGACCAGTGTGCTTCGAACCTGTAATGGTACACTCCTCCAAGGCGTGCATCAAGATATTTCTGTATCGTATCAATGGTCATTTTCCTGTGCATTATCATCATAGGATTCAGGTAGGTCCTGCTTTTGTTCTGTTCCACATACAGTCCGAGGAAGAGGTCCTCTGCGATGAGGTCGGCCAGGGTGCGATGCTTTTGCTCTCGCATGAAAATGGTCTGCTCAGCATTCTCCATTACAGTTGATGCAGGCAGAGGGACATTAGCCCCGATGATCTCAGTGGGCTTGTAGATATAACTGACCTCGTCTATCCTGCAATTGATCATGGAAGCAAGTAGCAATGTATCGGTATCCTGTATCGATACATAACCTGCAGAGCGATATTGGTATTCGGCCATGACCGATGGCATGAGGATCATAGCTGCTGTGGATACCAGCATGAGGAAGATCAACGCATCTATATTGGAGGAAAAGGCCCCCTGTTCGTTCCAAAATCCTTTCCTTTTGCTTTTCATCAATTAGTCCTCATCGATCTTACTGTCACAGTACCTGGAACACAACGGGCATTAGTGCCAAGTTCTATCATCACAGGTACAGATGATGCTATGATGTCACCCTCCTTGCGTACACGTGGTCCTTTGTCTATGAGCCACATGTGTGTACCATCGTCAGTGCGCACCTCCACAAGGAAATCTACATTGGCAGAGAAACGATGAAAGAATTCTCTATTTATATCATTTTCATTAGAGGACAGTGCATCCAGTGTTTCGGCTGAAATAAGGTCAGGTCGGCTTCCCTGAAGATGGGGGTATTTGGCAACATCCTTTGCTATCATAGCTACCTGCCGGTAGTTATCCAAAGCAAGCGAGTTGTCCTCATATGCAAGGTATGTCTTTGAAATTAGTGCGGTGAAGATTATCAGGCCTATAACGACCAGTGCAGTGGATAATATATCACCATGGGGTTCTATGAATGCTCTTTCGTCATTGATGAACAAGTACATATTCAAGTCCTTTTACCTTTGTATCATTTTGGTCATATATGTATATCAAAGTCTTTTTGATGTGGACTTCTGTACTTGTATTTATATTTTGTTCTTTTGTTCCGAGCGTGGAAAGATATACAGTAATATCCTCATAACTTGCTGGAATAGGTTCATTGCTGCTACCATTCGCGAGGAATGTATCGCTAAGCTTTTCACGGAGGGTGTCTTCAGTGAGGACCAATGTCCGATAGGTCAAGGCCTTCACATGTCTTTTACCATTTTCTTCGATGCACACGTATTCGCCTGAAATTGAAACATTGGGTATTGGGGCACCTAGGCGATAGCTATCGAAGGAGTAGGGTTTTTGCTCTTTGGAACTTGCAGCGTCAATAGCTGAACGCAGGTCCTGTGCCATTGTATCCAGTTGCATATCCCTTTCCACACTGCCCATTTCTGCATAGAAATGATAGAGTGCGGCCAATACTACGATACTTGCAATTATCAGTGCAGCCTTCGAGAGGAGAAGGTCGGCCCAGGCCCATTCATCTGTGACGATATCGTTCTTCCTCATTGTTACTCCCTATCTCAGCATGCATAGACCTTCACAAAGACCTGTCTATCGGATGGACTTCTAGCACTTTCCAATCTTATGCTATATTTACCTGGCATGAGCTCTGCAACACCGTTCATTCCATCATTGCTATATGCGACCGTGGATGCTCCATTTATCTTCCGGCCACCTGCCACTATATAGTGATCATGCGCATCTTCGGGCCAGCTGTCCTCACGTCCATATATGCCTCCCAGAACGATCATGACCCCTTGTGGCATATCTATATCAAGGGTGATACAAGTGCCTTCTCCACTGGTCGACATCATCTTCGCACGTGCATCTATTGTAGCAAATATCACCTCTGCATCCCTGATGCGCTCCTTCTCCAGCATAGCAGAAATGGCCGAGGCAGAGAGCAACATCAGTACGAGCAACAAGATGGCAGCAAGGGTCAATCGCATGGGAAGGGCATCGGCAGCCCTCTCATCCCTTACAATGTCCTTGTCCGCCATCGATATGTCCATGAGCACAAAGCTTTAAGAGGACCTCTTCCATGGTCAGGAGCTCCTGTTCCCCGCTTTGCATGTCCTTAAGTGTTACCTTACCAGCCCTTACTTCATTATCACCAATTATCAGTACATGGCTTGCGTTCATGTAATTGGCATATGATAGCTGTGCTTTAAAAGTGCGCTCCATAAGGTCGATATAGACCGGGACATGGGGGCGGAGCTTGCTTGCGGTTTGTATTGCCTCAAGTCTTGTAGAATCAAGGGATATGATGACCACGGGTTTTACTTCCTCTGTCTCTATATTGCATATTTCCATGATCCTGTCAAACCCTATACCAAAACCTGTTGAAGGTACATCCCCTCCGCCAAAGAGTCTGATGAGCTGGTACGATCCACCGCCACAGATCTGCTTTTGTGCTCCAAGCCCCTCAGCATACACTTCAAATACCACTCCTGTGTAGTAGTCAAGACCTCTGGCTATCCCAAAGTCTATGGTATATTCAACTCCATAGGCATCTAGCAACATGAGCAGTTCTTCAAAGGCATCCAGCTCTTCCATTTCTCCAACAATGTCACGGGCCTTTCCTATAGCATCCCTGCCCTGCAGATCGATCAGATAGAGAAGCTTTGCACGCAACTCATCTGATACATGTATATCTGAAAGGTACTCTTCAAGGGCCTGATATTCCCTCTTGTCCACAAGTCGCATTATCTGGCCTTGTTTATCGGTTTCAAGCACACTGAGCAAATGCCTGATGATGCCTAGATGGTTGACATGCATTTTTCCATGGATGCCAACCGCTTTGAGCATCTCATTGGCAAGTGCAATGACTTCCGCATCAGCATCCGCTTTATCGCTTCCTATGAGTTCCACTCCGAATTGCCAAAATTCCCTGAAGCGTCCTTTTTGTGGTCTTTCATACCTGAAACAATTCTCAAAATAAAATAGTTTGATAGGGCGCTGGTATGCCTGCATCTCATTGACGTACATCCTCATCACTGGGGCAGTGAGCTCAGGGCGCAATGTCATTTCCCTGCCACCTTTGTCAGTGAAATTATACAGTTCTCCAATGATACCTTCGCCCGACTTTAAGGTGAAGAGCTCAAGTGACTCGAAAGTAGGTGTGATTATCTCCTTAAATCCCCATTTTGCGGCTACTTTGCGTAAGATGTTCTCGACACTTCTTCGGCGCCCAGTGTCCTCAGGGAGAAAATCCCTTGTCCCACGTGGTCTGTTTATTGTCATTTCTTATCAATCCGTTTACTGCTAAAGACTTTCTTTTCTTTCCTGTAGCGATATTACAGAAGTGGTCTATTTTAGATTTTCGATATTGTTCTGCAAAATGTCTTTTTCTGCACATTTTTCTTATTCTATCCTTTGGGCAAGCTATACAAGCGTTATCCTTTTATATGAAGCTATTGTACAATGATGTACTAACATGTACATTATCGCGTTATAAATATCATAGAGGATATATTATGGATCACACAAAAATACTACTCGATGAGAATGATATGCCAAAGCAATGGTATAACATCCTTGCAGATATCAATGTGGAGCCGCCCCTTAGCTCTCTAACAAAAAAGGCCATTGATCCAAAGGACCTTGAGCCCATATTTGCAAAGGAGCTCATTAAACAGGAAATGAGCACAGAGAGGTATATCTCGATACCAAAGGAGATACTTGAGATATACAGGCTCTGGAGGCCTTCCCCACTTTATAGGGCACACCGGCTCGAAAAGGCACTTGGCACCCCGGCAAAGATCTACTACAAGCACGAGGGTGTAAGCCCTGCAGGAAGCCATAAGCCTAACACCGCCATCGCACAGGCATACTATAATATGAAAGAAGGCACCGAGCGGATAACTACCGAGACCGGCGGCGGTCAGTGGGGCAGTGCACTGGCACTTTCATGTAATTACTTTGATATCGAATGCAAGGTCTACATGGTAAGTTCCAGTTTTCATCAGAAGCCTTACAGAAAGTCCCTTATCAATCTCTGGGGCGCCAATGTTGTTCCCTCTCCAAGCCCTGATACTAACTTTGGTAGAAAGATATTGGAAATGTACCCGGATACCACAGGTAGTCTGGGCATTGCGATCAGTGAGGCCATAGAGGATGCTGTGCTTCATGACAATACAAAATATGCCCTTGGAAGTGTGCTAAATCACACCTGTCTGCACCAGACCATCGTGGGCATGGAGACACAGGAGCAATTCGCCATGACCGAGGACTACCCTGACATTGTTATTGGGTGCTGCGGCGGCGGAAGCAACCTTGCAGGTGTGGCTACTCCATATATAAGGGACAACATGGAAGGTAGGACCAATACAAGAGTTATAGCTGTCGAGCCATCGGCATGCCCAAGCCTTACTGCTGGTAGATACGAGTATGATTTTGCGGACATGGCACAGATGACGCCACTGCTCAAGATGTATACTCTGGGTTCAGACTTCATACCTTCAGCAATACATGCCGGTGGATTGAGATACCATGGTGCTTCACCAATTATAAGTAAACTTGTTGCAGATGGCCTGATGGAAGCTAGAGCTTACCACCAGACAGAGATATTCGATGCTGCATTGACCTTTGCGCGCAGTGAGGGAATAGCACCAGCACCCGAGTCCGCACACGCTATTAAGGCCAGTATCGATGAAGCCCTTATATGCAAGCAGACCGGAGAGGAGAAGACCATCCTCTTCAATCTCAGTGGTCATGGTCATTTCGATATGTATTCATATGACAGGTACTTATCAGGCAACATGACAGCAGATTGAACATAGCTTTGTCACTCATAAAAGAGTGACATGCTACTCATTTTTAATTGATGCGCTCATTCTTATAATATGTCCGGCCCTCGGGAAAAACGCGCGCGTGGATGCGGCAACCCCATGTTTTGCATCAAAAAGGGACCGCGTCTTTTGATCTTAAACAGCCTCCATCAGGAGAATGTCTAATCAGAAATTCGCTTTATAAACCTTCTCTCATTTTTCAGCATATCGGTCTTTTTGCGCCACTTCAATAGTATTATTGAGTTGCCCAATCAAAACGCGCGCGCATGTGGCGAAGGGTCCGTTTTTGACTATAAGTGCACGCGGTTTTGAAATATAGAAAGATCGTCAATCAGAAATTGATGAAATATGATCTAATTAGACAACCTCATCAGGCCACGCTCATAAATCGATAAGATTATAAAATAGCATCCCTTTTAATCCGCAATATGGAAATACGTTCCCTTGAACTACCGGAGCAAGTGCGGGACTTCTATCTTCGCTCCGGTATAGAGAAGCTCTATCCTCCACAGGCCCAAGCTATAGAAAAGGGCTTACTTGAAGGGAAGAACCTTCTTGCTGCTATACCGACGGCATCGGGAAAGACCTTATTGGCAGAGCTTGCCATGCTCACGGGTATTGCCAGGGGAGGAAAAGCTCTTTATATAGTTCCACTTCGGGCATTGGCCAGTGAAAAGTATGACCGTTTCAGGGAGTTTTCCAAGATAGCTCTGAAGGAGGGGGGAATAAAGGTTGGTATAAGCACCGGAGACTACGATGCAAGGGATGAGGGACTGGGCCATAATGATATCATCGTGTCAACATCGGAAAAGACCGACTCATTGTTGCGCAACGGTACATCGTGGCTTGGGAACATAAGTACTATCGTGGTAGATGAAGTCCACCTTCTGGACTCGGCCAACCGTGGCCCCACCCTCGAGGTCGTTATGACCAAGCTCATGAGAATGAACCCAAACTGCCAGATCATCGCACTCTCTGCAACAGTGGGCAATGCATACGAGATAGCCAATTGGCTGAAAAGCGGACTTGTGCTCAGTGAGTGGAGGCCAACGGATCTGAAGGAGGGGGTATTCTTTGACGGGAAGATCAATTTCCGCAGGTCCCAAAAAACAGTATCATGTCAGTCTGGGGATAATGCCACAGACCTGGTCCTGGATACTCTTGAAAGCGGGGGACAATGTCTTGTTTTTGAAAGTAGCCGCAAGAACAGTGTTGGCTTTGCACGTAAGGCAGGCATCAAGGTCTCAAAACTACTTGACAGAAGGACCTGTGCTTTGCTGGATAATATCGTAGAACACGTGGTCGAGAGCGGTGAGTCGGAAGCATCAAAGGTGCTTGCCCAGTGTATCCGAAATGGTGTTGCCTTTCACCACGCTGGCTTAAATTCAGCACATCGGAAGCTTGTAGAGGATGGGTTCCGAGATAACATCATCAAAGTGGTTGTAAGTACTCCTACCCTGGCGGCGGGTTTGAACCTCCCTGCAAGAAGGGTGATAATAAGGAGCTATAAACGTTATGATACTAACTTTGGCATGCAAGCCATCCCTGTCCTGGACTATAAACAAATGGCTGGCCGTGCAGGTCGTTCTCACCTGGATCCCTATGGAGAAGCTGTGCTCATTGCAAGCTCATACAATGAATTGGAAATGCTCTTTGATAAATTCATTGATGCAAATGCAGAGGATATCTGGTCCAAGCTTGGTACAGAGAATGCCCTAAGGACACATATCCTTTCTACAATTGTGAATGGATTTGCCTCTACCCGGGAGGGGCTGATGGAGTTCATCGGTTCTACCTTCTTTGCACATCAGAACGATACATGGAGCATCGAGTCTGTGGTCGATGAGTGCCTGGATTTTTTGAAGGACCAGCACATGCTTTCAGGCGATGCTCATATTGAGGCAAAACCTCTTGGAAAATTGGTATCGATGCTGTACATAGATCCACTTTCAGCCTCCCTTATCCTTGACGGTCTGGGCAAGGCTGACAGGATCACCGAATTGACCCTGATGCACCTCATATGCAAGACGCCTTATATGAGGCAGCTCTACCTGCGGGCGAACGAGTATGAGATACTCCATGATTTTGTACTTGCTCACAAGGACGAGTTCTGTGATGTACCATCGCCGTCCAAGAACACAGATTATGAATGGTTCCTTGGAGAAGTAAAGACTGCAATGCTACTCACAGACTGGATAAATGAGCGTTCCATGGATGAGATAAGCAAGGTATATAATGTAGGGGATGGCGATATCCATGCATTTGCAGACCTTGCAGAATGGCTCATGCATTCCTTGTCCCGGCTTGCAGGAACTACCGGGCACCGTGATGCTGCTCTTCTAGCCCAGTCCATTGAGCAAAGGATACACTATGGTGCATGTCAGGAACTTATGGAGCTTGTTGGTATACGGGGTATTGGACGTGTGCGTGCGCGTAAACTTTATGATAATGGTATCAGGAGTATTGAGGAGATAAAGATCAAAGACCCTGTGGTCCTCGGAGGGCTACTGGGTCCAAAGACAGCAAAGAACCTGCTTGATGAACTTGGAGTAAGTTCTGATGCACTCAGCAAGCAAAATAGGAGTGCTGGGGCGGAAACATCAATGAATGGTCAAAGTACCTTCAGCGATTTTGACAATTAACATCGGATCGTACAATATTGCTGCATCTGTGTTTGAAGTAGGATGCCACGTCAGAAAGACTACTGTAATATTATGGTCACAGGGGTAAGACATGCTTTACAAAAGGATATCGGAATTGAGCCCGGAAGAAATGGATGCTCTCATCCACCGGGGCGGAGAACTTGCAGATGTAGGAGAGACCGTTGCATCTATCATCAGTGATGTCAGGCAAAATGGTGACGATGCACTGCGCAGATACACCAAAAAGTTTGATGGGGCCACACTTGATGCCATTGAAGTATCCGCTGAAGAGGTGGATGCTGCTATGGAAAGTGTGGACCAGGCACTACTTTTGCACCTTCAGTTTGCAGCAGACAATATCAGGAAGTTCCATCAGGCCCAGATGCCTGAGGGGACTTGGTTCATGGAGCTGGCCCCAGGTATTGAACTTGGTCAGAAGTTCACACCCCTTGCAAGCGTGGGTGCCTATGTACCGGGAGGGAGAGCATCTTATCCTTCCACGGCTCTGATGACCATTATACCTGCAAAGGTAGCTGGTGTGAAAAATGTGGTCATGTGTACGCCGCCTGGTGCGGATGGTCGTGTAAACCCATTAACTCTAGTAGCAGCAAGGATAGCCGGTGCAGACCACATATACAAGGTAGGTGGCGTGCAGGCCATAGCTGCTATGGCATATGGTACCGAGACTGTGCAAAGTGTCAGTAAGATAGTAGGTCCAGGTAATGTATATGTGACTGCGGCTAAAATGCAGGTGCGGGACAAGGCAGAGATCGATTTCCCGGCTGGCCCCAGCGAAGTGCTTATCATAGCTGATGATACAGCAGATGCACGCATGGCAGCATCCGACATCATAGCTCAGGCAGAACATGATCCCAATGCGGTCTCAGTCCTGGTGACCACATCTGTACAGCTGGCTGAAAAGGTATACGAGGAGGTTGTCAGACAGGCCTCTGTTGCTATTCGTGGGTCTATAATAAAAAGTTCTCTGGAAAATGCCGCCATACTTTTAGCCGATTCCATGGAGGAATGCATCAACTTCTCCAATGACTTTGCACCAGAGCATCTGGAGATCATGGTTTCCGATGAGGGTCATGTGCTGGACGGTATAGAGAATGCAGGTTCTATCTTTGTGGGTAACTATGCCCCTGTGCCTGCAGGTGACTATGCTTCAGGTACCAACCATGTCTTGCCGACAGCAGCTTATGCAAAGGTGTATTCTGGCCTTAATATTGCACACTTCATGAAATGCGCAAGTATACAGAAGATCAGCAAGGAAGGACTTAGTTCATTGAAGGATGCCATCATTTCCATAGCTGAAAAAGAAGGACTCTTTGCCCACGCAGATTCCATAAGGGCACGTTTCAATGAGTAACTATCGCGTATTTTATGCAACTATACGATACATATTTATACAGTAACTACGTAGCTAAATTTGAAGATCATCAGGTAAGTATTAATATTCAAAAGCAGAATGAGGGAATACAATGAAGATAAGAATTGTAAGTAATCGGAAGGAAATACCAGAATTGGATGTAAATGAGAAAATGATCCATCTGGCTTTCAGACCGTCGAATGAAGATATATTCCTACTGGTGCAAAAGTGCCCAGGGTTAGAAGTATTGCAAATACCAGGCTCCTACATGCGCACGATCTCAAGGTCAATGGTCATGTTCCTTGAAATGCAGAAGATCAGGCTCATAGAAGGGGATGTCTGGGGGCATAGGAAGGATATAAACGAATACTACCGTTTGCCTCAAACACTTTTGGACAAGGTTTCGGAACTACGCGCAGAAGGTATGTCCGATGGGGATATAGCTGACAGGCTTGAGCGTGATAGTAAACAGAACCGTGAAATGATACTCTATATCATAAGTAAAGTGTAAACATACTACCAATAACAGACCCGACAGGATTTTGCTAATATGACCCTTTATGGAAAAGTTTATCTGGTAGGCTCAGGTCCCGGTGACCCAGAGCTTTTGACACTGAAGGCGCGCAGGTTGATCGATTCAGCCGATGTTGTAATATACGACCAGCTTCCCGGGAAGATGATCCTTGACTCCATCCCCTCTGGTACTGAAAAGATAGATGCTGGGAAATATGCTGGGGACCATACCCTCACCCAGGATGCTATCAATGCCCTCATAGTAGAAAAGGCCAAGGAGGGAAAAAAGGTAGTGCGCCTAAAAGGTGGAGATCCATACATGTTTGGTCGTGGTGCAGAGGAAGTACAGGAACTCATTGAAGCAGGAATAGGATTTGAGGTCGTACCCGGTATCACGTCTGCAATAGCTGTTCCTGCATATGCGGGCATACCCGTCACTCACAGGGACCATGCCTCAATGGTGACCTTCATCACGGGTCATGAGGACCCAACTAAGGAAGAGAGTGCTCTTGATTGGGAGACCCTTGCAAAGTTCAAGGGTACGCTTGTCATCTTCATGGGGGTCAAGATGCTTGAGAGGAATATCGGTGAGCTCATGAAGTATGGTAAGGACCCACAGACCCCGGTAGCACTCATCGAAAGAGGGACCCGTCCAGACCAGCGTGTGACCATTGGTGTACTTGAGGATATCGTATCCATTGCCAGTGAAAGGAAAGTTAAGGCACCTGCTATCACAGTTATTGGAGATGTGGTGAAGCTTCACGAAAAGCTTGGGGAACAGATCTTTTCTGATACATAAGGGGTTCTTTTTATGTCCACCAAACCTGATAGACCAGTCATTGCCATCATGCGACCTGAAAGATATATCAAGGAGTCTGTGGAGCAGGCCCGTTCCATGGGCTTTGACACCATGACCGTGCCCATGGTCGAGATCGTTGATATGAAGGATGAGTACTTTGATGCTTTTGTGGAAAGGGTGCTTGCAGGCGGGGCTGATTATGTGATATTTACCAGTGCCAATGGGATTGATTTTACCCTTAGCAAAATAGAGCCACGATCAAGACAGGACTTCATTGATGCACTCAATCGCACAAAAGTAATAGCCATAGGTCCCACGACCCGTAAGGTACTTGTAAAAAAGGGTATCAATGTCTTGGGAATGCCGGGTGTCTATAGTTCTGATGGTCTTGTCGAGTACATGCGCAATGATGCCAAGGGAAAGACAATAGATATGGCCAGAAGCTTCCATGGTTCTCCTGTACTTGTGGATGGACTGCTCAGTTGTGGTGCCATTGTCAATCAGACCTTGGTATACACATTGGCAAAACCTCAAGGTGACGAGCCTGATAAGCTCATCGATGCTACTCTTAGAGGCGATATAGACGCATTTGCTTTCACAAGCTCCATGATGGTGCATAACTTCTTTGAGCATGCTGGTTCAAGGGCCTCTGTGGCGCAGGTGGTCAAAGCTCTCAACAATTCAATAGTTGCGGCCATTGGTGATCCTACTGCACAGACAATTGCAAGCTATGGGGTCCATGTATCAGCAATTCCGGATAAGTTCACTTTCGTGGAAGTACTGCTTTCCATAAAGGAACAGCTTGAAAGAGATGTTGCTTGAAAGGAAGCAACTTTACACTTCCTATCTTCTCAATATTGCCCCATAGGGTCTATCTTTGGGGTCATCCTTTTGTGCTTTGAAGTAAAATCAAAGCATATGCTAAGCAGAGAAGAGCTGGAGCGATATGCAAGACAGCTGGTGCTTTTTGGTGAAGAGGGCCAGCTAAGGCTGAAAAATGCTAAAGTGTTCATAGCTGGGGCGGGTGGGCTGGGGTGTCCTGTAGCATTGTACCTTGCAGTAGCTGGAGTAGGTAGCATAAGGATAGTGGACAATGATAAGGTAGAGCTCTCCAACCTCAACAGACAGATACTGCACTTTGAGAGCGATATCGGAAAAGAAAAAGCATTGTCCGTCAGGGAGAAATTGAGTGCTCTAAATTCAAATATCAAGGTTGAAGCATTCTGTTATTCCATAGACGGAGAAAATATCGATGAGTTGGTCGGGGATGCTGATCTGTTAGTAGATGCAGTAGATAACTACCAAACACGTTATCTGCTCAACGATGTTGCAATAAGGAAGGACATACCGCTTGTACACGGTGCTATCCGCGCTTACGATGGGCAGGTAATGACAGTGATACCAGGAAGGACCGCCTGTCTCAATTGTATCTTTCCAGATGTCCCTGGGGAGTGTCCACCTCCGGTACTAGGTATGACAGCAGGTATTGTCGGGGTTGTACAGGCCAATGAAGTTATCAAGTATCTGACAGGTAAAGGTGAATTACTTACAAACAGACTGCTCATTTGGAATGGCCTCACCTCAGAGATGGATATTGTAAAGATAGGCAAACGCCATGATTGCGAGGTATGTTCCCTCAAAGGCTAAGAATATCTTATGTGAGTAATGAATCGAATATATATAAAAGAAAAAGAATAGTAATACTACAAAAAACCTTCAAAAATGGGGTGTTCACATAAGATCACAAAGCAATGCCAATTCCAGAAGATTTGAGTCTGCACTGCTATCTATGAACAGGGTAGCGGCAAGCAATATGATCAAGAAGGAGTTCACAGGCAACAACGCCTTCGAAGTGATCGAAGGCATCATTTCACCAGCTCTTAAGAGCATCGGGCAAAAATGGGAAAAAGGGGAAGTTTCATTATCTGAAGAATACATGGCGAGCAAGATAGCAGAAGGCATAGTAGACTCACTGTTGCCTCCTGAGAACATGGAGAGGAAGACCAAACCTATAATTGCTATTACTACTCTTGGAGATGAGCATATGCTTGGAAAGCGTATTGTAATAGCTTCACTTAGGGCCAGTGGCTATACTATCCTTGACTACGGCACAAGTGCACCGGATGTCGTTACCAGAAAGGTCAAGGAGGACAATGTGCAGATCCTGATGGCATCAACACTTATGCTTAATTTTGCAATGGAAGTAAAAAGGCTGCGGCAAATGTTCACAGATGAGGGAATGAAGACCAAGATTATCGTTGGTGGAGCACCGTTCCACTTTGATGCAGATCTGTGGAAAGAAATAGGAGCCGATGCTATGGCAAAGGACGCGGCAGAGGCCCTGGATAAGGTAAAAGAAGTGATGGAGATGGCTGTATGATGAAAGACGAGATGTCTTCAATGGATAGATTGCTCACAACGCTTGGTCATAAAGAGCCGGACAGAGTTCCTTTCTTCCTTTTGTTTACCCTACAGGGTGCCAGGGAGTTTGGGGTCAGTATCAAAGAGTTTTACTCACGACCTGAATTGGTTGCCCAGGCACAAATAAAGATGCAAGAAAGATATGGTCATGACTGTCTCTACAACCTGTACTACCTATCCCTAGAAATGGAAGCATGGGGTGTCCCGTCCACATTCTATCCGGATGCAGCACCAACATCAGGAAGGCCCATGATATCGGACTTTAAAGATATAGCAAGCCTGGAAGCGCCTGATATATGGGGCACAGAACTTGAAAAGGTCCTGGAGACTACAAAAATGCTAAAGGAGCACTCTGGGGATGAAATACCTATAATAGGGGTCACAGTCTCTCCATTCTCATTGCCTACCATGCAAATGGGATTTGGGCGTTATATAGACCTCTTGAACGAGGAAACTGAGCTGTTCCATGACCTGATGAAGGTGAACGAAGAGTTTTGCATCCAATGGGCCAATGCTCAGATTGAGGCAGGCGCACATGCGATAGTTTACTTTGATCCAGTCTCATCGACCACTATCATATCTCCTGAGATGTATAGAAAGACAGGTTTCGATGTCGCAAAAAGATGTATCTCTAAAATTAAAGGGCCAGTGGTGACCCATATGGCTTCTGGGCGCTGTCTTGAGGTCATAGATGACATTGCAAAAACAGGTACGGTAGGAATATGTACCAGTGCACTTGAAGACTTGGGAGAAGTAAAGGCTGCCTGCAAAGGAAAGCTGACAGTCTTGGGTAACATGAATGGTATCGAGATGAGAAGATGGAGCAAGGCTGATGCAAGGCGCGAGGTAAAGGAAGCAATAGAAAAAGCAGCTTCTGGTGGAGGCTATATACTTGCTGACAATCACGGGGAGATACCTCTTTCAGTGCCGCGCGAGGTCTTGGATGCTGTGTCATCCAGTGCAAAGGAACATGGTCGATATAAGATAAAGTAGATATTACTGAATGGATGTAAAGGTAATACATCCCAAGTTTGACAGTTTCTACTCCTTGCAAAAGAGAATGTCCTCTCTTTT
>CAZBJM010000030.1:0-20324 GCA_964492225.1 uncultured Methanosarcinales archaeon | reverse complement strand
CAGTCCAAGCCCCGACTCGCCGCCAATCGCGCGCGTTTCTCCCGAGGGGCGGACAGTATACAGGAATTAACGTGAAAAATGGAGTATGCTTTAAAAAAATGATAAGAGTATAAAGTGAAATTCTGATTCGACAACCTCGTGTATATATAATGAACAGTTTCACTGTGCTTGCATTACTATTATTAACCTTAGTGAATATGTTCATCATTCAAAACAAAGAGATGAAATTATGAGTTCAGTAAAGCAGATATATCTTGCAGGCCCTCTCTTTTCTCAGGCCGAGAGGGACTTTAACCGTAATCTGAGGGACAGACTGGTGGAAATGGGATTTGGTGTGTTTCTGCCACAGGAGGATGGTGAAGACAACATCGAGACAAGGATGCATGAGCGACAGATGTGTATCTTTGAGAACGATGTAAGGGGTATTGATGAAGCAGACATGGTCCTCGCTGTGCTTGACGGAGGTAGTGATGTAGACTCAGGAACAGCATGGGAGATGGGCTATGCTTATGCAAAAGGTAAGAAGGTCCTGGGACTTAAGACCGATTTCAGGACCTTTGGGGAAGAAGGCATCATCAACCTTATGATGGAGATGTCAGTGGAGGTGCTTGCCAGGGATGTTGAAGAGATATTAAGGATACTGGAAGACCATAGATAGATTTGGATATTGAAATTCAATTACTAGAATATCTATGGATGTACATGTTCAACGCCCTGACATTGTAAACTTCAATGTCATCAAATATAAAGTGATTGGTATACGAATTTGGACCTGATAAAAAAATGTAGTGAGCGAAGCTTTTATCTCCCACAGATACTGAACCATACCAATTAAAGGAGCAGATATTCATAATGATTGAACGTTAATGATTTTGTTCCAAGTATTCGATTAAATTGAATGGCAAAAGCTTTATATACTATTTTTAGAATTTAGTTTTATATGGAAAGATGAAGTTGGCATAGGTGCATAATAATTGCTTAAGATTGTGGAGGTCTGTATGCAATTGTATGCTCAGGTACGGCTGAGATCCATAATAGTAGTATATCATTATTAATCAATAAGATATACAGAAATATACATATCTGGCTACCAATAGGTAGAGCAGATAGGTCCAGATACCAAATGGAGGTAGAATAGATGGATATAGACCCAACTAAAATATTAGTCAGGTATAATGTAAAGAAAGAGGTGTCCCAGACACCTGAACAAATGGCAGCAGAGATGTTCCCAAGGGTAGAACCCGCAAGGACCATTGCCAAAGGTATTTTGATGGTGAAGAGGACGACGTCATTGAGGGCCTTGAAAAAGCAGTCAAGGATGGAGCAAATCCCATTAAGCTCATTGACGATGTACTGATGCCAGGAATGAAGATAGTAACAGACCTATATGACCAGGGAGTGATCTTCCTGCCAAACGTCATGATGTCTGCTGATGCTATGCTTGAAGGCTTGGCCTTCTGTAAAGAGAAGGCTGGAACATCACCCAAACCAAAGGGCAAGATAGTATGCCATGTAGCTGAAGGTGACGTGCACGATATTGGAAAGACCATTGTAGCAGCATTGCTCAGGGCAGCTGGATATGAGGTCATCGACCTTGGGCGTGATGTCCCAGTAGATGAGGTCGTAGCAGCTGTGAAGAAAGAAAAACCAATGATGCTCACAGGTACAGCTTTGATGACCACGACCATGTATGCATTCAAAGAGGTTAATGATAAACTCCTTGAAGCGGGTCTTAAGGTTCCCTTCCAATGTGGAGGAGGAGCGGTCAACGAAGACTTCGTCAATACATACCAACTTGGTATATTTGGTGAAGAGGCTGCAGATGCACCGAAGATGGCAAACGCAATACTGGCAGGAAAGAACCTTGCACAACTTAAGGATATGTTCCATACACACTAAGGGGTGAAGCAAATGGTCAAAAGATACACTTCAATGGCATACAAGAACGCTGACGACATGATATTTGGAACTGCTGTCCACCCGGTAAAGGCTGAACTTGGATTAGAGGTCGGTGCCGGATATGTCACAGCAGAGGTAAACTATGCACCAAGGCCTGAGGCAGGTACTTCCAAAGAGAAGCTACTTACAGAATACCGCAGGCTCACTACAGACATCCTGGCAAGGATGGTCCAGATAGGTTTCCCGGCCGTAGTACTGGAAACAGAACACGTGGTACAGATGACCGTCAACCCAAAATGGGGCGGTGAGATAGCACATATGCAAAAGACCCTCCTTGAGGAATACCACGATGAGTATGGCCTGAAAGGTGGTCTCAGGCACACCTGTGCTGATATCCGTGAAGATCGTGAAGTACTGGCCCTCAAAGGTCCAAAGCTCGACCTGCTCATGGAATCCTTCGAGGAGGTAGCAGATGCAGGTGCTGATTTCCTGTCCATTGAATCAATGGGTGGTAAGGAAGTATTCGACTATGCTGTTCTCAGGAACGATGTACCTGGTATGATATACTCCATCGGATGTCTTGGTGGATTGGACATGGGCATGCTCTGGACCGAGATAGTCAAGCTTGCCAAGAAGAAGAACAGGATACCCGCTGGTGACACTGACTGTGCCCAGGCGAACACCGCAATGTTCATAGGAGGAGGTCTCCTCGACAAGAACCTTGCACACACCTTGGCCATCCTTGCAAGGGTCATCGCCGGTTCAAGGACCTTGGTCTGTTATGAAGCTGGTGCAAAAGGACCTGGTAAGGACTGCGCCTATGAGAACACCATTGTAAAGTCCATCACCGGATGCCCCATCTCACAGGAAGGAAAATCCGCAACCTGTGCACATGCCGATGTCATGGGTAACCTGACAATGCAGGTATGTGACCTCTGGTCCAATGAATCTGTGGAATACCACGGAGAGTTCGGTGGTACCAGTGTACAGTGCTGGGGTCAGACCCTGAGCATGGATGCTGCCCTGATGAACACATCGATACAGATGGGCAATGCAAAGATGCTCCGTGATATCATGTGCCTCTCTGACAAGTACAGGGACCCACAGGGCTATATCCTTGCATACGACAATGCATTCAAGGTTGGTCAAGCCATTGTCAAGGATGGTAATGATCTGTACCTCCGTTCAAAGAATGCAGTGGTCGAAGCCATCAGGCTCCTTGAAGAGTCAAAGAAGGAAGGTAAGCTTGTAATGTCCCGCTTTGAGCAGAACGCACTTGCAGATGCAAAGGCAGCTGTGAATGCACTGACCAACGAGAGCGACACCTTCATGAGCGACTGTCTTGCAAAATACAAGGCAGAGGTCCCAACCTTCAGACCAGAAGCAAACTACAAGTTCTAAGACTTAGGGATTGCAAGTCCTGAGCTCAGGACTTGCTTTTTATTTTACTTTTTTATTAGTATGTGTGCGCCGTTTTTGAGTTGTTCACATGACCGTTTGAAAAAAATAACACCCCTACCCTAGTTTTTCTTTCCACACGTTCCTTCATTTTAGATCTTGAATTGAGCGTGCGGTCACTGGGCGCGCGCGAAGTTATGTGGGACGGTTTACTTTGGCTAGAGAAGCGCGCCATTTTTTAAAACGACCAATGGAAGCTTTGACCATTACAAAGCCAGACACGCCCTCACAGCTTAACGCATGCTGACCGCCATTCGAGCTCAAAACATACAAAACGTGCACAGTAGCGATGATACTTTGACCTATGCTCGAACATCGGAAAAAAGATATATCATCATAATGATTATTATCATATACAGATGTATAGAAATAGTTATATATTTGTAATGACGAAGCTACAATTGCAGTAAGGAACTGAAAAGTAGACCATGCTAAAAACGATAATGAAAAGGTGATGCAAATATGAACAGACTTTCTATGGGTAGTATGTGGCTGTTATTTATCTTTATTGTTCTCTATCTTGTGATCCTGTTGTTTGCTGGATTGAGACTCTCAACATGACATAAAAATAAAAACGAGGGTCCCACCTCTGGGCCCTCTCCTCCTTTTTCACATAAATGGGCACTAGACTGTAAGATTAAATTAAAAAAATAAAGGAAAAGTGATCCCTGGGATATCAATATGCCCTTTGGATCATATAATCAGCGACCGCAAGCATGACATCCTTTGCAGGACCATCTTCCAGCGCATCCAGAAGTCTTTTTCCTTTTGATACATAGGATAGGGCAAGGTCCCTGGCATAATCTATTGAACCTGCCTCCTCTAGCATCTTAACGGCATCGTTGAGCTCATCCTGTGTGGCATTGCCCTTGCCAAATATCTCAGGTCGGGCACCATTGTTCAGCGCATGGATGGCAATGAGTGTCTTCTTACCTTCTATGAGGTCACTGCCCCTTATCTTCCCAAGGACATCCTCAGAAGTTGTCATATCTATGACGTCATCATAGATCTGGAAAGCAATACCAATGAGCCTGCCAAACTCATAAAGGTCATCGGCAAGATCATCTGATGCACCGCCCAGGATAGCACCGATCTTACATGCGCCTGCATAGAGCACGCCGGTCTTTTTCTCTATCATGTCGAGGTATTCTTCCTCCGTGGCGTTGTCCCTCTCTTCGAATTCCACATCCAGCCACTGTCCCTCACAGATATCCCTACAGACCTTGGAAAGCACATCCACACATTTGAGCAACTTTTCTGGAGTACTCTGTGCCTGCGTCAATATCTCAAATGCCTTTGAGTACAGAGTATCACCGGCAAGGATAGCACCAGCTTCCCCCCACTTGACGTGGACTGCGGGCATTCCCCGACGCATGTCATCCTGGTCCATGATATCATCGTGTACCAGTGTGAAATTATGCACCAGTTCAACGGCCACAGCTGCTTGAATGAGCTTGTTGCAATCCTCTCCCAACGCCTCTGCGGTAAGCATCATTATAACAGGCCTGAGCCTCTTACCACCAGCATCCGGCAGATATCGGGCAGCTTTGTACAATTCGATGGGCTTTGTCAGTGGCAGATATTCCTCGATACCTGCGTCAACAAGGACAGACCTCTTTTTTAGCTCTACCATTAGATCCATGTTCATCCCCTCTGTTGATTATAAGTTCACCTGTCCTCTTCAATGAACAGCTCCTCACCGTTCCTCAACAAGTGCAAAGTGTCACCAAGGGAATAACCGGCATCTTCTGCCATCTGGATATATTCACTGTGCATTTGGATGGTACCGTGGGCTGGAATGACGTGTTCTGGTTTGAGCATCCTCAGCAATTCCCAGTGGTCCTCCCGGTAGGCATGTCCGGAAACGTGCACATTGTCATAGATCCTTGCTCCCTTCATCCGGAGCTTTGTCTCAAGTGCATAGCGGTTTGCCTCGGTCATGGGGTTTGGTATCACGTTTGCAGAGAAGATAACCCTGTCACCTGTATCGATCTTGAATGGAGTCTCGCCGTTAGCTATCCTACCAAGGACCGCTCCTGGTTCACCCTGATGTCCGGTCATGACCGGTAGGTACTTATCCTTGCCTTCCTCCATGATCTTCTTCAGGGCATTGTCAATATCCTTACGTGAGCCATATATCTCCACTGAATCCGGAAGGTCGATATACCCCAACTGGTATGCTGTGCCCACATACCTCTCCATGGACCGCCCAAGGAGCACTGGAATTCGTCCCATCTCCTCTGCGAACTGCACGATAGAGTTCATCCTCGCAATATGGGATGCAAAGGTGGTCACTATCATACCCACATCCGCTTCCTCTGTACCAAGCAAGACGTCCTTGAGCATCATATGCGCTATAAGTTCTGAGGGTGCCTTTCCATTCCTGCCAGCGTTAGTGCTCTCGGTAATGAGGGCAATGACCCCTTCCTTGCCAAGCTTTTTGAGCCTGTCAAAGTCTGGAAGGTCCCCTATGGTGGGAGTCCTATCGAACTTGAAATCACAAGCATATACAATTGCCCCGCTAGGAGTGTGTATTGCAACGAACACAGTATCTATTATGCTGTGCTGTGTATTGATGAACTCAATGGTGATATCCTTGGTTATCTCCAAGGTCTCTCCTGCCTTGAGTGCAACTATATTGTTCTTGACACCAAACTTCCTTTCAGATTCTATCTGATGCTTTATAAGAGCGGTCGTATAAGGTGTAGCAATGATAGGTGCTGCATAACGATGCGCAAGCTTTGGAATTGCTCCTATATGGTCCAGATGACCGTGTGTGCAGACGATGGCACGCACGTTACCGTTTACCTCTTTCATGATAGTATCATCAGGAATAGCTCCCATCTCTATAAGCTCCAGGGAGTGCATCCTATCAATATCGACATCCTCATGTATCTGGACCCTGTCAAGACGCAAGCCCATGTCGAGGATCACTACATCCTCGTTGACCCTTACAGCAGTCATGTTACGACCCATCTCGTTATAGCCGCCTACTGCTATTATACCTATTTCAGTCATTTATTATCCTCTTATCTATGTAATCTCTAATATTATTCATATATTCTATGTAATACGCATTTCTATCATGCAAATCATCGAATGACAATAAGATCATCTATTCCCGGAACGCACTGCATAATCCTTTGCATTGAAGCCACGCAGTTCTATGTACTCACGGGTATGCCCTGTTACCACAGCGGGAGCCAAGTGCAACTTTTCAATATCCATACAGCCACACATGAACATGGCCACCTTGAGCTCATCCAGCATCAGTGATATGAGTGATGCGACCTCATCCTTCCCCTGCATGGCCGGTGCCACAAAAGGCAATGCTGCACTTGCAACTGAAGCACCCATGACAATTGACCTTGCAATATCCAATCCTGTCCTTATGCCTCCGGTGGCAACCACAGGTAGGACATTGCAGCATTCAACGATACTTGGTACTGTGGGTATACCAAAGTCCCAGAACAGTTCCCCAAGCATTGCCGACCTGGTATCTCCGCGCTCCTGTGCACGATATACCTCAACACCAGACCATGTGGTCCCACCTACCCCTCCAACATCTATGGCCGATACACCTGCTTCTTTAAGCAAAAGGGCATCTTCATGGGATATACCGGCCCCGGTCTCCTTAACGATGACAGGAGTGCTAATGGATGAACATATCTCACGGATACCTTCAAGCACACCTGAGGCATCTTTATCCCCTTCCGGCTGAATGGCTTCCTGCAGGAAGTTAAGATGGATGGCTATCGCATCGGCGTCTATCATATCGATGAGCCTTTCTATACCATCTACGCCATATTGCCCTATCTGGGCAGCACCCACATTAGCATAGACAAAGGCGTCCGGTGCTTCATCCCTTACTACCCGGAAGGACGCTTCCTGCTCCGGGTCCTCAATGGCTGCCCTCTGACTACCAACGCCTATACCAATACCCATGTCTTGTGCAGCACCGGCTAGAGCTGCGTTTATGGGAATTGTGTCCGGATGCCCTCCAGTGATGGAAGCTATCATAAAAGGAGCATCCATCTTTTTTCCAAGGAAAACTACAGAGAGGTCTGTGTCATCCATGCTCATTTCGGGAAGCGCACGGTGGACAAGCATGATATCCTCAAATCCGGAATGTATCTTCCTTGATTCCACCGGACTTTCCGCACACAACTGCAAATGCTCTAACTTTCTTTGGGATGTGCTCACCTATTGATCCTCCTGTTCTTAAATACTTGGCCCAGTCACGATAGTTCTATTTTGGACAACTATCAGACCTTTGATATCGCAGTGCCTATGTTCTCCCCTTTTAGGAAGCTTGCGATATTACCAGCATGACCAGCATTGAATATATACGAAGTTATATCTGAATTCTCACAAAGCTCCATAAGCTCAAGTACCTTTCCCAGCATTCCCCCGGTAACATCTGTCCCAGCTGAAGCCCCGATGAACATTCTCAACTCATCGAAGTTTCCTGGACTGATACGCTCGATGGTATTACCATTCCCATCCAGCACACCGTTCTCAGCGCTACCGATACCTATGCGTGTTGCACCCAATACCTTTGAGAGATAAGGGACTATCCGGTCCCCTGAGAGAACACAGGTACCAAGGCTTCTGTCCACCACCACATCACCATGCAGTACAGGAACAAGGCCATTCTGTAACATAAGATGGACCTGTTCTAGGAACATATCATCTATCCTGCCATTATCACAAACGATACAATCCATAGGATGCAATCCCAAGGCATTGATACCTGCATCTATGAGGGCATCCACAAATAAGTTGTTGAGCTCCTTGACGGACCTATGGGTCATTACCGAACCGAGAGGATCGAACTTGCCCGTAAGTCCATAGCGTTTTGCTTGCGGATGACCAAAGGAACCTGCACCATGGACTATCACAAGCCCTGAGGTGTTACCTGCAATTTCTCTTGCTATCCTTTTGATGGCATCTGGCCGGACACTACCAGCGCTTGCACTCTTATCTGTAATGACACTACCGCCTATCTTCAATACGGTTATCGTATTTTCTGTCATTCTGACTCCAGCCGGACACCAGCATCGGTGTTCCTGGTTATTATTGCCTCAGCACCCAGGTCCTTTATTGCCTGAGCGACTTGTTGTGCATTTGCCTCATCTGCCAGTGCGACCATACACCCGCCACCACCTGCACCGGTGGTCTTGGCCGCTATTGCACCGGCCGCTCTGGATGCGTAGACCAGGGATGAAAGTTCTGCACAGCCTACACCAATGGCATCCAGCAGACCATGATTGATGTCCATGAGCTTACCAATGGTGTGATAATCCTTTGTGGCCAGATATTCGTCAGCCATGGCCGACATCCGACCTATGTTCATGAGTATGGGGTCAATGATGTGTGGAAAGTCATCCTTCAGCCTTGCGACGGCACCGACCAATTCCCTTGTCGATGAGAAGCGACCCGTATTACCAATAACGATAACACGATCAAGGGCTGGTAATTTCCTGCGCTCGGGTATCATGACAACTCCACCCATGGTGCTTACATAGGTGTCTGTGGGGCTGGCATTTCCCTGGACATCCTTTTCTATTTCATGCCCCAGAGCTGCTATCTCTTCAAGTGTAAGACCCAGACCAAAGAGATGATCAAGAGCATGTGCCGTTGCAACTGTAACAGCGGCTGAAGAACCAAGTCCAGAACCAAGGGGAAGTGCTGAGTCCACACATACCCGGACCCCTGGGATACCCGAACTTTGCTGTATCCTTTCGATCACCCTTGAAACATATGGGTGGACCTCATGATCTATACCCGTCCTTCCAAGCACAGACTCTATTATTACAGTATCACATCTTTCAGCCTGCACCCTAGTGCGGATATCAATTGCACAGCAAACGGCACTGTATCCATAGACCACCGCATGCTCACCGAAAAGGTATATCTTACCTGGTGCAGAACATATTACCATAGTGACACCTGTGTATGAAATGTTCCTTCATTCAAAGACAATGGCAGCATAGCCCACAACACGGGACTTATCTCCATTGACCTCAGCGCTGCTTGCATATCTCAGCAGTCTTGCTCCGCTAGCTCCAAACTCCTTTGAGGCAGCCATGACCGCAGCAATAGGTCCAAAACCACATGCTGTGATGTTTCTCTCTTCCCTTCTCCTGTAGAACTCCCGGATATCCATGTCAATGACCGGACCAATGAGATAATGGTCATCGGAGCTTGCCCTTTCAGCAGACAGGTAGTGGCTAAGGTCGCTCGATGCAATGAAAACCACACTCTTACCCGAAATACGTGCAGCATTGGCAAGCTCTTTACCGACCTCTATTGCCGTATCCTCATCCTGGAGTCCCATGCATACCGGAAGTATTTCGAAGTCATCTCCAAACAAATATTGAAGGAAGGGGAGCTGCACCTCGATAGAGTGCTCGAACCTGTGGGCCAGTTCATCCTGGTCCACTATAGTCCCTGCAAGGAGCTTTCCAAGTTCCCGATCCGTCCTGACCTCACCCAAAGGAGTGAGCCAAGTATCTTGAGACAAAGCTATGGCTGACCCGTAACCCGTATGGTTCGGGCCTATGAGCACATAGGTATCGGCTTTAGGGAGCAGGGCATAGGCATGTGAGGCCACCTCGCCGGAATATACATATCCGGCATGGGGCACTACTGCACCTACTACCTTCCCAGGCAAGGGCCCATTGTCCTTAAAGTATCTACTAAGCTCCTTCTTCAGTTCTTTCTGACCTTTTGGATAGAACTGTCCGGCAACGCAGGGCTGTCTCATACCAGACAAGCTTCTCAGACACCTGTCTCAAAGCTTTCAAGGTCGTAATTGAACATTGAGTTGTTAGCCTTGGCTATTTCCCTTGCCAGAAGCCAGTACACCAGTGAAAGTGCCTTTCTTCCCTTGTTGTTGGTTGGTATAACAAGGTCCACCTCTGATGTCATGTTGTTGGTGTCGCAGAGTGCAACTATCGGGATATTGATAGCCACTGCCTCCTTGATGACCTGCACATCCCCTGCTGGGTCTGTTACAATGATGACATCCGGCTCAAAGAAATGCTCGACCGTGGGGTTTGTCAGTGTACCTGGGATGAACCTTCCTACCATAGATCGTGCGCCAATGACCTTTGCGAACATCTTTGCAGGATATTGCCCATACTGCCTGGCAGATACTACAAGTATCCTTGATGGGTCATACTTGGACAGGAAGTTTGAGGCCAACTTGATCCTTTCATCTGTGGCCTGGATGTCCAGTACATATAAGCCGTCAGTCCTTACACGGTAGACGAACTTCATCATGTTCTCGGTCTTTTGCTGGGTACCGATATGCACACCTGCTGCAAGATACTCATCTATTGGTACCAATGATGTTGACTTCTGTTCCTCACCATGTTCTGCGGTTTCTGTCTTTATAGATTCAGTGAACTTCTCTTCTGTTGTATCCATTCAATCACCTTCAATTTTGAAATTACTCTTAAATGCTTAAACGATGCATATTATTCATTATTCAATGCCCTTTCTCGTCCCTATCAGGATCATATGCCAGTCCGACCCTCATCGTCCTTCATACTTTTCTTTTGACCGTTATGGGGATGACACCCAGTTCAAATTCCCTCATCGCGAGAACTAACGAATTCGTACTCTGGTCATCTATGAGCACAGGGGCTCCCATTGATATCTGCAGTGACCTTGCTCCAATGATCCTTGCTTTTTCATATCTAGTATAATATTCTGCGTTCAATAGATCACCTAATGTTAAAAACTGCCTATGTTAGTGATTACAATAAAATAGTCTGTCACAGATAGGTCTCATAGTATCATTTCTTGGCCAGGCAAGTTCCTGTCAATGCCTTCACTATGGGTCTTCTCATGACTTTGGATTATTGTATCCGGAATCCCTCCGGATGTGGTCGTGTGCCTCTCCAGCAAAGACCTCCCTGCAAGCAGAAAGGTGTATGGGACCGCTGAGATTTGAACTCAGGTTCCGGCGTGATTCGCATAGCATACACCATGTCCCGAACGCCGAAGGATGGACCAGGCTACCCTACGGTCCCTTTACTGGTACGGGGCCAATATGTCTACAAGTTCAACATGTGAGAGTATCATTCTACGGCAACAGTAACGAGTGACGCCAAGGCTATCAAGTACCTTGGCTGGGTCCTCACCCTCACCTATGCGTCTTTTATACTCATCCCAAACACTTGAGATTACCTTCCCACATGTGAAACAACGAACTGGTATCATAGTTTACCTGTAAGACTTCTGGTATCTGGAACGTGCACCAGGTCCACCGAACTTCTTGGACTCCTTCTGCCTTGAGTCGTTGACCAGGAGGTTACGGTCGTATTCCATGTATGTGTCACGTATCGCTGTATCGTTGGTCCAGTCCACTATACCTCTTGCAATGGCGGTTCTGACAGCGCATGCCTGACCAATGATACCGCCTCCATTGACGGTAACATCTATATCGACACTAGCTGCAGCCTCTCCTGCCAGAAGCACTGCTTCGTCTATCTTCAACTTTACCAGCTCAGGCTCATAGATCTCAAGCGGTTTCTTGTTGATGCGCACCTTACCGGTCCCATTCTTCACAGTAGCACGTGCTATTGCAGATTTCTTTTTACCGGATGATGTAATAATCTTATTATTGGTCATTTTGATCTCCTCAGAACTTTGAACCCAGTTTGGTGCTGACGTCGCCCAAGGTAAGATATTTGTTAGAGCTCAAACGGTTCATGTTCGCCTCTTCCAAACTGATGAGCTCGGCATTCCTGAACTCGGTAGGAACCCCTACGTAGATCTTGAGCAGTTCCATGGCATCCCTTCCCCTCATGCGCTTGTGGGGCACCATGCCTCTAATGGTCCTCTTAAGTATCCTCTCTGGTCTCTTTGGGAAATGTGGCCCAAACTCCCTTGAACCTTTGGTAATCGCTACTTCATACTCCATCAGGGTCGTTGCCTTGGATCCGGATATGACTGCTTTCTCAGCATTCACGATATCGATCTTTTCACCAGCTAGCAGCCTCTTGGCAACTATGCTTGCAAGCCTTCCCATAATGAGCCCTTCTGCATCTATGACTGTCATTCTGCTCACCTACTGTAAAATCCTAATCCCTGAGCCCTTTGGGTTCTCTGCAAGGAGCTGTTCGATGGTCATGCACTTACCGCCAAGGCTGATTATCTTTTCCTTTGCAGTATCGCTGAAGCTCAATGCCGCCACGTTGACCGCTTTGCCTATAAGGCCGGAACCTAATACCTTGCCCGGTATGAGGACAGTTTCATTGTCCTGTGCATACCTGCTGATCTTACTGAGGTTCACCTCAGCATAGTTCTGCCTGGGAGCCTCAAGACGCTTGGCAATGTCTCTCCAGACCATGACATCATTATCACGGGAACCCTGCTTCAGATCAGAGATCAGCTGAGGGATCCTTGGGTTTGTCTTTCTGGTTATTTTAACTCGTGTACTCTTGCTCATAATGTTCCTCCGCAAGATTATGTCTCACTCACGCATCAGTGTGCGTTCGAACATCCGTAAGGTGCCTGTAAAGTAAGAACATTCGGATCTACACTACGTAAATCCTCTTTTCAATGAGATTACTAGTAGATAAAGCTTATGTATGCAAGCCCTTCATTGGGCGAGCTTGTCTAATTGGCTCATTTTATCCGAATTCTATTAGACGAAACATTAACAATGAACACAGGCTACCTCTATATAAAAAAAGCGCGGTCCCTTTTTTAGGTCGAACGTGGGCTTGCCGGCACACGCGCACATTTTTCCCGAGGGTCGTGCCTATTATCAGAAATTCTTATCAACGAAACATTAACAATAAACACATGCTACATCTATATCAAAAGAACGAGCCACCATTTTGAGGCAAAATATGGGCCTGGCCGCCACACGCGCGCGTTTTTCCCGAGGGTTGGACCTATTATCCGAAATTCTTATCAACGAACCATTAACAATGGACACAGGCTGCATCTAGAACAAATAACGCGGTCGCATTTTGAGGTAAAATATGGGCTTGCCGCCACACGCGCGCGTTTTCCCGTGTGTCGGGCCTATTATCAGAATTTCAGAATGCTCAGGATTCAGCTACCTTTGCCCCTGAATAGCTTAGCATAGAGCTTATCATGGATAGCGGTCACATCACAACCTTCATCCTTTGCAGCAATGAGAGCGGCCACCTCTATGTCCACAATGTCCCCTAATTTCTCCTGTCGACCGTTAATGAGGGCCATCACATCCTTTTCACTGTTACCTGTCTGGGTAGCTATGAGCGATACTAGTTCCTGTAAGATGGTCCTTTCGGTGAAAAGAGAAGGAGAAGGCTTGAACCCATTGGGCAGCTCAAGCTGGGAAATATCGAACGCCAGTACCAATTTATTGCCCTCGAGCCTGAGCAGTCCGGCAGATATCGCCTTATCCCTGACCTTTGAAGCAAGAGGAGGGGCCATCCACTTCAGATCAAAGGACAAAGCAAACTCGAACTCCTTAATGGACAGGGAGGTCACGCCTTTTTTTCGAAATGGCGTGGCAACCACAAGCCGTATCTCTTCATCCATAGCTCTGCCCCATCATGACCCACGTCTTAGTTCATCGATGATGGTATCGGCGACCCTGCCACACTCGGTCCTCTTTGGGCCATCTATATGATGTATCTGCAATACAAGCAACTCGTTCTCAAATATGGCGCGCACAAGATACACATCACCCCGGAAAGGAACACGATTATATTTCCCGTCAAGGTAACTGTAATTCAGCAGCACTTTGAAATCAAGGATACCTTCCTTATCGATGGTATCCACGATCTCATCCACATTCCCGTAATTAAGTGGTCCAAAATCAACACCATTGGTGACTATTTCCACCTGTATCTCCCTTTTGGCCTGTATCCGGTGTCCTCGCTGTGTCACGGATTCAGTAACGAACATTCCGAACTTACCATTCATGTTAGCCATCACCCTTGTAAAAAAAGGTAGGTCTGAATGATACCGGTACTTCTGTTCAAATTCCACTTCCCTAAAAGGGAAACGGTGATATACCCGCTTTCTCATCATTGGCTGATCGTCTTCCACCACTTCTGTCAATTATCAGAGCTTGATAAGCTTTGCATCGATTATCCCTTCGACCGAACGCATTTCCTGGAGGATAGCATCCGGAACTGGAGAATCCACATTGAGGGCCATTATAGTGACCTTCCCAACAGGTACGCGCCCAACCTGCATACCCGATATATTGATATTGTTCCTACCAAGAAGTATACAGCAGGGACCTATCACATTTGGCTTATTGATATGGGTTGCAACTATCATATAGCCAGAGGGTTCCAGGTCCACATATTCTCCATTGATACCAATGATCTTGGCAGCATTGCCCACAACAGTTCCGGTGATGGACTGACTGTCAGCGCCCATCACGATCCGGATCTTTATGGACGAGATATATTTCTCAGATGTCTCCGACCTGCTCTCAACAACCTCTACCTTCCTGGACTTTGCAATACTGGTAGCATTCACATAGTTCACCGCTGAACCTAGCGCCACCTGCAACATACCTTTCACCGCAGCCACCGTTACAGGTCTTGTATCCTTGCTCGCGATATCCCCGTTATACGAGATCTCCATCCTCTCATAGTTCTTACCAAGTAACTGTGCACATGCCTTGCTCATGGTCTCTGCAAGCTGCATATAAGGAGCAAGTATAGCCATGACCTCTGATTTTACTGAGGGGATATTGATAGCGTTCTTTGCAACACCGCCATTAAGGACCGCCACAACCTCCTCTGAAACAGATATAGCGACATTGACCTGCGCCTCCTCGGTGGATGCCCCAAGATGAGGGGTCATTATGAGGTTCTCACACTTGATAAGAGGGCTATCAAAGGGTGGCTCGTTCACAAACACATCCACTGCAGCACCAGCTATCCTTTTGTTCATCAGGGCATCCGCAAGGGCCTCTTCATTGATGATACCACCACGAGCACAATTTATTATCCTTGCGCAGGGTTTCATCATTTCGAACTCCCTGGCATCGATGATGTTCTTTGTCTCCTTGGTCAGGGGTGTGTGCACTGTAATGAAATCTGCTTCCTTTACTATCTCATGCACTGTCCTAAGCTTCACACCCAGAGCATTTGCCCGGCTTTCCGTGATAAAAGGATCATATGCAAGGATGTGCATGTTCAGTCCCTGTGCCCTCTTTGCAACCTCTGCGCCAATACGACCAAGACCTATGACACCAAGGGTCTTCCCGTTGACCTCAACACCCATGAACTTATTGCGCTCCCATTTCAAGGACTTGAGAGATGCGTGGGCCTGGGGTATGTTCCTAGCAAGTCCCATCATCATTGCAATGGTGTGCTCTGCCGCAGAGAGCATATTGCCTTCGGGAGCATTGGTAACGATAATACCTTTTTCAGTGGCAGCATCGACATCCACATTGTCAACACCCACCCCAGCCCTGCCAATTATCTTCAATTTCTGAGCAGCTTCAATGACCTTTCTTGTGACCTGTGTCCCACTTCGGATAACAAGTGCATCATAATCAGGTATCTTTTTGATAAGTTCGTCTTCAGTAAGTTTGGTCGCCACATCTACTGTGAACTGTTGACCTAATATTGCCAATCCCTGTTCAGACAATGGGTCGCTGACTAATATTTTCATGTTATTTGCTCCATAGATAAAGATGATCTTCGATGTCTGGATAACAGACCATAGTATAGAATTGCACTACACATATAATATTTATCTCCAGGCATTTGTACAAAGGTCATTGGTCCAATAGGTCACAAACTACTATAAGTTTAACTATTGACAACACCATCCATACGAGATCGTCTAATTAGCTCCTTCATTTCTGATCAGATGATCAGTTAACAATAAACACGTGCTAGATTATTACGAAAACGCAGCACCTTTTTACATTCCAACCCCCGGCTCGCCGCAATTCGCGCGCGTTTTTCCCGAGGTGCGGACAGTATACAGGAATTAACGTGAAAAATGGAGTATGCTTACAAAAAGCGATACTATACCCAATGTGTAGAAAGTTGAACGAATGACAAATTGATGTTAAATATATTTTAATCATTATATATACTTATGCAAAAGAGCTATATATTATAATAAGGACTATCGTAATGTTATTCAAGGCCGATCTCAAAATAAATTATGAGAGATGTATACCTTCAAAAGAATGTACTCAATTGAAGGACAGTCCTTTCGTCTCAACGGTGATATCAATGTCAGATAAGAAAAGAAAACGGACATTTTATGATGATCCCATGGATGAAGATGATTTCATGGATATTGAAGATATCATAGAGCGTATGATGGAAAAGTATGTAGAGGGACTGAGCGATATCTCAAAGCGGCCTTTCATCTATGGTTTTTCTATATCGAAACAGCCGGGAGAAGAACCTGAAATAAAAGAATTTGGCCACATGTCCATATATGATGAAAGGGAGGCGGGAAGTAATCCGATGGAAGAGAGAGAACTCTTGATCGATACATACGAGCTGGATGGCACGATATATGTCACTGCAGACCTTCCCAACTACAAAAAAGAAGAGATAGAGATACTGGTAGCAGAACTGGACATAGAGCTCAAGCTTGGTTCTGGCGAAAATGTCATCAGTGAATACATCGAGATCGACGGTGTTGACCCAGACTGCGTAAAAGCAACATTCAAGAATGGTGTACTTGAATTGGCCATGAAGAAAAAGGAATTTGGAAAATACCGCACCATAACGATAGAGGACTGAACGGTCCCATATCCCTTTATTTTTTTTATTACTACTGACCGACCACCTGGCATACATATTGCTGAGTATGCCCTACCCCAAGACAGACAAAGACCTATAGCTAGTTTGCTTTATCCACCAGAAAGTCCTATCTCGGTAGAATTACCACAAGTAATATATAGTAGCCCAAATTATTAATTTTCCATAATTGCGAAGGTATGACAATGGTAAATAAGACGATTCATGAGATCAATGCAAAGATCAGGGACGGAAGTGTAAATGTTGTCACTGCCGAGGAAATGGTGGACATTGTCCAGGAACTTGGTGCAAAGGATGCTGCCAGGGAAGTAGATGTTGTCACCACCGGTACCTTTGGCGCAATGTGTTCTTCTGGCGTCTGGTTCAACTTCGGTCACTCGGAACCCCCTATCAAGATGCAGAAGGTCTGGATGAACGATGTAGAAGCATATACAGGGGTCGCAGCCGTGGATGCTTATTTGGGTGCTGCGCAACTATCAGATTCTCTTGGCCTGGAATACGGAGGAGCTCATGTGATAGAGGACCTGCTCAGGGGAAAGGCCGTGGACCTACATGCAATATCCCATGGCACAGATTGCTATCCCCGCAAGGTACTTGACACCTCACTGACCCTTGCAGACATGAACCAGGCCCTGATGTTCAATCCCCGTAATGCCTACCAAAAATACAGTGCCGCAACCAACAGTTCCAGGCAGGTCATTCATACATATATGGGTTCCCTGCTCCCAAGGCTTGGAAATGTAACATATTCTGGTGCTGGTGTCCTATCCCCACTATCCAATGATCCAGAATATCGCACAATTGGCACAGGCACCCGCATCTTCCTTGGAGGTGCCCAGGGTTATGTGACTGGGGCCGGTACACAACATTCCCCTGCCGGGAAATTTGGTACCCTCATGGTACAGGGCGACCTTAAGAGAATGGACCCTGAATATATAAGAGCTGCCAACTTCACTGCTTATGGTACCTCCCTTTATGTGGGAATAGGCATACCCATACCTGTACTGGACGAGAATATAGCCCGTTGCACAGCCATACGGGATGCTGACATAAGGACCAGTATATTGGACTATTCAGTTCCAAGCCGCGATAAACCTGTCCTGCGTGAAGTGACCTATGAGGAACTGCGCTCTGGTTTTGTGGAACTTGAAGGGAGAAATGTTGCAACATCGTCCCTATCCAGCTTCAAAAAGGCACGAAAGATAGCTTCTGAGCTCAGGTCTTGGATATCAAAGGGAGACTTCTTTGTGAGCATGCCGGTGGAGCGACTGCCACAGAATGTATCTCCACATCCCATGAAAGAGACGGAAGGCATATCCTTTGTATCGGATATCATGGCCATTGATGTGGTGACCATCAGTATGGATGCCAGTGTATTCGATGCAGCGAAGATAATAATGGAGACGACCTTTAACCATCTGCCTGTGGTCAGCAAGGATAAGACACTGGTCGGTATAGTGACCGCGTGGGATATATCAAAAGCGGTATATATGGACAAGTTTGACCTGGTAGAGGATATCATGACCCGCAAGGTGATAACAGCCAAAGCTGATGAGCAGGTTGCCGTTGTGGCAAGACGTCTGGACCAGAATAGGGTCTCAGCGCTCCCTGTCGTGAGCAATCGCAATGAGGTCATAGGTATGATCACCAGTGACGATATAAGCAAATTGTTTGGCCGGAGGCAATAAAATGAAAATAAGGATAAATATTTCCAGTGAAACGGTGGTCAAGCCCATCATCGCCGAGTCTATCCTTGAAACTGGTGTACTCCTGAACGTATCACAGGCCTTTCTTGACCGCTACAGCGGTGAGGTCATAGCTGACCTGCCAGAGGAACAGTTTGATAAGATATACAAAGCCCTGACATCAAGGGGAGCCTGTGTGACAAGACTGGATTCACCCATAGGATTGGACCAGGAGGAGTGCATAGAGTGTGGTGCCTGCATTTCTGTATGCCCAACACAGGTATTCTCCATGGATGAGAACTATAACCTGCACCTGGATACAATAAAATGCATACAGTGTGGCACATGTGTGGAAATGTGCCCCCACAGAGCACTTGCGCTTATCGACAGCAAATGACCTATAAGATATAGTGAGATGAGCATTGGATGAAAGAACTGTTCAGGTTAAAGGAGACCATTGTAACCATCCAGGCAGATGAGCAAGAATATATCGATGTTGCCAAAAAGGAGATCGTTGAACAACGTGCTGAGCTTGAGCGCTACATTTCCCAAGACCCTTACTTTAAAGCCTGTCTGGAGCCCTATACCATCCGTGGCAAGGCTCCAGGGATAGTAAAGAGGATGACGGAAGCGGCCACTATCATGGGCATTGGTCCCATGAGCGCTGTGGCAGGCGTGATATCTTCCTTTGCCCTTGAGGCAATGGTCAGGGCCGGGGCCAGCTATGCTATTGTTGATAATGGAGGCGACATTGCCCTTATCAATGATAGACCAGTGGTTGTGGGCATCTATGCAGGCAATTCTCCCCTAAAGGACCTTGGCTTCATAATGGAAGAAAGGGACAGCATCACAGGCATATGCACCTCTTCAGGCACTGTGGGCCCTTCTATTAGTTTTGGTATGGCAGATGCAGCTGTCGTACTCTCCGATGATGTAGCTTTGGCAGATGCAGCTGCGACAGCCCTGGGAAATGCCACAGATATCGGAAAAACTGCGGTAGGAGCTGCTTTTGATGTGGTGAAGAATGTGCCAAATATAAAAGGAGCTTTGGTCATACAAGGGGAGCACATCGGTATTTGGGGCGATGTACCTAAGTTGACAAAGGTCGATCTGGATGTTGCTTGCATCACCAAGGGTTGATCAGCTGGCACGCCTGCCATCATGAGATCTTATATTGTGCCACGGTGCCTCACCATCCCTCCGAGGTGCATGTGCCCTACGCGCGCGTTCTGACCGACGCTTGGAGTATATATATCGAACGTTGCTTCTACATTATGAACAACTAGCAAGGGGTGACATTGATACAAAACTATTTTGACAGTATTGTTCTTGTTGAACTGCCCACTTTTTTTGGCTCCATTCAAGTTCACCTTCTTAATCCTATCTTTCAGGCATCGGCCAAATTATCGCCTAATGGTATGTTTTGTGCATTTTGAACCGTGTGGCGGGAGGTCATGCGCACGCGAAGCCGTGGGCAGCGCTTGAACATTTAGTTAGAATGCCGCACATTTTTGAA